>NZ_VRUZ01000016.1:0-64651 GCF_008039485.1 Methylobacterium sp. WL69
AGCGCCAGACCCTGATGGATCGCCGCTTGCGCCACCACGCGCAGGCCGCCTAACCTCTCACCCCAGATGGACCAGAGCCTCCGCTCCTGAACACCGCTGAATGTCCCAAATCATCTGACGACGGACAGGGGCGGATTCGATTAGATGTTTGATCCCAGGGTTTGATGGTGCATTCTTCACGTCGGAGTGGAGGAACGCGCTATGGGCCAGATTTTTCACGGCAGCGCCACGACGACTGAGGCGGCGTCGAGCGATCCAGCATAGTCAAGCGAGTCTGAGGGCGCTCTCGAAGCGCTATGGGATCAAGCAAAAGACGGTCGCCAAGTGGCAGCAGCGGACCTCGGTCGCCGACCAGCGCACGGGACCGAAGGATCCGCGTTCGACCGTGCTCACGACCGAAGAGGAGGCGATCATCGTTGCTTTCCGCCGGCACACCCTCCTGCCGCTCTACGACTGCCTCTACGCGCTCCAGGCCACCATCCCGCACCTGACCCGCTCGTCCCTGCACCGCTGCCTGCAGCGCCACGGGATCAGCCGGTTACTTGAGGTCGGCGGCGACAAGCCCAAGCGGTCGCGCTTCAAGGCTTATCCGATTGGCTTCTTCCACATCCACATCGCGGAGGTCCGCACCGGCGAAGGCAAGCTGTACCTCCGGGTGGCCATCGACAGGACATCTAAATACGCCTTCGCCCAGTTGCACGAACGCGCCGATCGGCCCGTGGCCTGCGGCTTCCTGGAAGCGCTCATCGAGGCTTGTCCCTACCGCCTGCACACCATCCTGACCGACAACGGCATCCCGTTCGCCGAGCCGCCCGAGAACCGTCGTGGCCCGACCGCCTTGTACCGCATCAACCGCTTCGATCAGATCTGCCGGGCGCACGACATCGAGCATCAGCTGACCAAGCCAAACCACCCGTGGACCAATGGCCAGGTCGAGCGCGTGAACCGGACCCTCAAGGAGGCAACCGTCAAGTGCGACCACGACGACCGCCACGACCAAATACGGGACCACCTCGCCGCCTTCCTCGATGCCTACAACTTTGCCCGGCGGCTCAAGACCCGACGCGGCCTCACGCCATACGTGGCGACCCGCCGGGCCTGGGCAGACGATCCAGACCGCTTCAGATACGATCCGACCCGTCTCACCTCGGGACTGAACAGCTAGGCCAACCGCTCCAGCACCCGCGCGCGGCCGATGAGGGGCAGGAGCCCGGCGAGATCCGGGCCGTGCTCCAAACCCGTCAGCGCGAGGCGCAGGGGCATGAACAGGGCCTTGCCCTTGGCGCCCGTGCGCGCCTTCACGGCGCCGGTCCAGGCCTTCCACGTCTCCCCGTCCCAGGGCTCGGCCGGCAGCAGTTCGACGGCCGTCGCGATGAAGCCTGCATCGGCGATCGCCGGCGCGACGGGGCCGGTGACGACGCGCCACCAATCCCCGGCCTCGGCGACCTTGGCGAGGTTGGCCCGGACGGTGAGCCAGAACGGCTCCATCACGGCCTCCGGCACGCCCAGCGCGCCCAGGCGCCCGCGGACCTCCTCCACCGGCATGGCGTGGATGAGCCGGGCGTTGAGGCCGTCGAGCTCGTGCGGATCGAACTTGGCCGGCGCCCGCGAGATGTGGGCGAGGTCGACGAGACCAGCGAGTTCGTCCAGGGACGGCACCGCCCGCACGGCCTCGGCCGAGCCCGTGAGGACGGCGAGCGAGCGCACGGCCGCCGGCTCGTAGCCGGCTTCGCGCAGGCCCCGGAGCGACAGGTGGCCGAGGCGCTTCGACAGCCCCTCCCCGTCCGCCGTGGTCAGGAGGTTGTGGTGGCCGAAGACCGGGACCGGATATCCCAGCGCCTCGAAGAGTTGCACCTGCACGCCGGTGTTGGTGACGTGGTCCTCGCCCCGGATCACGTGGGTGACGCCGAGATCGGCGTCGTCAACCACGGAGGGCAGGGTGTAGAGGTAGGAGCCGTCGGCCCGGATCAGCACGGGATCGGACAGGGAGGCGCACTCGACATGGGCCTCGCCGCGCACGAGGTCGGTCCACGAGACCGTGCGCGGCTCGAGCTTGAACCGCCAATGGGGGGTGCGCCCCTCGGCCTCCAGGGCGGCGCGGTCGGCCTCCGTCAGGCTGAGCGCCGCCCGGTCGTAGATGGGCGGCTGGCCGCGCCCGAGCTGGCGCCGGCGTCGGCGCTCGAGCTCGTCCTGGGTCTCGTAGCAGGGATAGAGCCGCCCGACGTCCTTGAGGCGTTGGGCCGCCGCGTCGTGGATCGCCGCCCGGTCGGACTGGCGGGCACGCAGGTCCGGCACGATGCCGAGCCAGGCGAGATCGGTCTCGACGGCCTCGGCGAATTCATCCGTCGAGCGCTCCCGGTCGGTGTCGTCGAGGCGCAGGAGGAAGCGCCCGCCGCGGGCCCGGGCGAACAGGAAGTTCAGGAGCGCCGGCCGGGCATTGCCGAGGTGGAGGTAGCCCGTGGGCGACGGCGCGAAGCGGACGAGGGGCGTGGCGTGATCGGTGGTCATGCGCCACCGTCTAGCAGGCGGCCGGAGCCGAGGAAAACTCCGCGCGCGCCAGCAGGGCGGTGAGCAGGGCCCGCAATTCCGCCGGCCGGGTCGGCTTGTGGACGAGGTCGGCCCCCATTGCCGCGACTTCGGCCGCGATCGCGGCCCCGTGGTCGGCGGTGGTGACGATGACGGGCACGGGCCGCCCGGTCGCTTGGCGAAAATGCTCGGCGACGGCGAGGCCGCAGGCGCCGCTGTCGAGGTGGTAGTCGAGGATGAGCAGGTCCGGCACCGGACCGGCCGCCCGCGCCCCGGCGAGATCGCGCACCACGACAACCTCGGCGTCCCAGGTGCGCAGGAGGCGGGCGAGGGCGTCGGCCGTGGCCGGATCGTTCTCGACGACGAGGATCTTGGCGCCGGTCAGGCGCGTGACGACCGGGCTGACACGGATTTCGGCGTCCGGCAGGGCCGGGCTGAGCGGGACCGTCAGGCTCACGCGGGTGCCGTGCCCGGGGCGAGAGGCGAGGGCCAGGGGATGGAAGAGGGCCGTCGCCATGCGCTGGACGATGGCGAGGCCGAGGCCGAGGCCCGGCTCGGAATCCATGGTCTCGGCCGCGCCGCGATAGAATTCCTCGAACACCAGGGCGCGCTCGGCCGGAATGATCCCGCAGCCGGTGTCGATCACCTCGATGCGGGCTGCGCCGCCCCGCATCCGCACGGCGATGAGCACCCCGCCGGAGGACGTGTAGCGCAGGGCGTTGGAGACGAGGTTCTGCACGATGCGCCCGAGCATCACCGGATCGCTCGCCACGACGCGGTCCGGGCCGCGCACGTGCAGGCGCAGGCCCTTGCCCGCGGCGCTGCGCTGGAAGCTCGCGGCGATGCCGGCGAGCAGATCGGACAGGCGCACGGGCCGGATCACGGGGCGCACCACGCCGGCATCGAGCTTGGAGATGTCGAGGAGGGTCTTGATCAGGTCCTCGATGGTCTGCAGCCCGCGCTCGATCTGGCCCGAGATCGCCCGCGCATCCGGGGTCAGGGGTATGTCGGCCAGCACCGAGGCCGAGAGGCGGGCGGCGTTGAGGGGCTGGAGCAGGTCGTGGCTGGCGGCGGCGAGGAAGCGGGTCTTCGAGCGGTTGGCGGTCTCCGCCTCTTCCTTGGCCGCGACGAGGGCCGCGTTGGAGCGCTCCAGGCTGTGCATCAGCCCGGTCAGTTCCTCCGTGCGCGAGCGGACGCGCCCCTCCAGCATGATCGCCGTCTGGAACAGCGAATAGGCGCTGCCCTGCTGGTCCAAGCTGCGCTCGACATGGGCCATGAGCGCGGCGTTGATGCGCTCGAGCTTGGCGATGCGGCGGGCGCCGTCGGAATCCGGGGCCGCGCTCATGGGGCGAAACTCATCGGGATGAACGCCGCCCGATGGCGATCCCCGTAAACGTCTGGTTGAGGTGCATGGCGCGGTACTGTTCGCCGTAGGTCTCGAAGCCGACGACGTCGTAGCGCCGGTAGAGGTCGCAGATGCCGTGGCGATTTTGCGCGTGCTCGGCGTCGAGGCGGCGCAGGATGCAGTCGAAGCCGATGACGAGGTCGATGCCGCCGAGCTGCGCGTCGAGGCGTTCGAGCTCGGCCCGGGTGGTGGCGACGATGTCGCGCGGCCGGGCGAGGGTGAGCACCACGCCCTCGTCGATGGCGCAGAAGAAGCTGAGCGAGCCGTCCTCCGGGTCGAGGCGGCGGATCGAGCGGCAGAAATACTCGCCGCCGATCCGCACCGCGAGCGGATAGGCGGCAAAGCTCATGGGCGTGAGCCCTTCGGGGTCGAGCCCCACCGCCATGGCGTATTCCCGCGCCGCCGGCTCGGCGTTGAGCTCGTAGACGATGCGGTGCTCGTCGTCGGAAGCCGTCACTACGAACTTCGTCGTCGTCGGCTCGAAATTGTCGCTCTTGAAGATCTGCGTCGGGTAGGCGGTCTCGACGAGGAGCAGCACCGCCGCCCGCCGGTGGATCGCGCCGCCGTGCAGGAGGGTCGCCTCGCGAAAGTCGAGGCCGTCGCCGGCCGAGCCGCCGACGAGGGGAATGCCGTCGAGGGCCCAGGCGATGGCCGAGACCACGGTCTCCTCGGCATTGGCCAGCCCGTCGATGAGCGAGAGGGCGAAGCGCCCGCCCGGGGGCGGCTCGCCGGCCTCCCCGCCGAGGGTGCGGCGCAGGGCGCGGACGGCGGCGGCGGTGCGGGCGACGTCGAGGTGGTCGATGGCGTCGAGCACCGCCGAGACGATGCGAAAGCCGGCCACCGGAAATGCGATGAGGACGAGGCCGCGGGCCAGGCCCCCGGCCGGGCTGATCCCGCCCGACATGGTGCAGCCGGCGACCGGCACCGCGGGAAAGTGCTCCGCCAGGGCGTGATTGAGGGTGTCGACGCAGTAGTCGGACGAGAAGAACACCACGATCTGCGACAGGTCGGCCGACCCGATGGCGGCGGCGAGGTCGGACACGGCCGCGCGGGCTTCGGACGCGTCCGTCCAGGCCGTCCGGATTCCGCACAGATGCGTGCGCACCTGCGTGCCGTGGCTCACGCTTCGCTCCCGTGGTGGGGAGGGACGTTTCGCCCCTCCGAGGCCGACTGTGTCAGTCCGCCATGACCGCGGCAAGCGCGCCTCAGGGGACGGTCTCGCGAACGGAGAGGCCGCCGCCCCGGCCGATGGCCCGCAGGTGCGGACGCTCGGGCACGAGGTCCCAGAGCCGGGCTTCGGCGTAGCGCAACAGCACCGTGCCGTCCGCGCCGGGCCCATGGAAGCAGTGCTCCAGGGCGAGGATCGCGGTCGGGCGCGGCGGATGGGGTCGCGCGGCGGTGTCGACGTCGAGGGTGACGGCGTCCTGGGCCCCTTGCGAGAACCCCTCGATGGATTCGACGAGGGCGGCGGTCTCGGCCCCGTCGAGGGTCAGGACGAGGCAGATCCGGGGGGCGTGGTCGGGGCAGGCCGTCACGGGGACGTCGCGCCGCAGGGTGAGGGCGAAGCGCGGCCCCCGTTGGGAGGGATAGTCCCAGCGGTGCGCGGCGCGCACGCCGGCGAGCGCCACCCACTGGTCGGGATCGGACGCGGACGGGGCGGCGATGCGGCCCTCGGGGCGCCCGTCCTGGCGGTAATGCAGCAGGGGGTTGATGCCGGCCCGGCCGACATCGGGGTAGCGGGCGAGGTACATCAGGGTGCTGAAGGCCGGGCTCGGATCGAGGCCGGCGGCGGCGCCCGCACGCAGGTAGTGCCGGATGGGGTCGAGGCGGGCCGGTCCGCTCTGGCGGCGGTAGAACGCCGTGTCGAAATCGGCGTTCGGATCGTAGGTGAGGCCGACGCCGCGGCGGACGTAGTGGAGGTACGGGTCGACGCCGGAGCGGGCGACATCCGGATAGGTCGCCCGGTAAAAATCCGCGTCGAACAGGCGGGGGACCCGGCCGATGGTGAGCCGGCGAATGGCCTTCGTGACGCTCGCGACGATGCGCTGGCGGGGGGTGGGCTTGGTGCTCATGCGAAGGTCGGGGCCTCGCACAGGCGCCGCAGGGTCTGCGCGTAGGCGGCGGGATCGCATTCCGCTCCGATCCGGGCGAGGCCCGCCCGCTGAACCGCCCTCCAGAGGGCCTCGTCCGTGTGGAGGTCCGCCAGGGCCCCGGCGAAGCCGGCGGGATCGCGCCAGTCGCGCACGAGGGAGCCGGTGCCGTCCGGCCAGCCGATCTGTTCGGCGAGGATCGGCGTGACCACCCCCGGCAGGCCCCGCGCCACGGTCTCGTGGACCTTGTGCGGGATGCCGGCGGCGAACCGCGTCGGGGCCAGCGAGACGCGGGCGGCGTCGAGGACGGGGCCGACATCCGCGACCCGGCCGAGGATGCGCACGCCCGCGCCGGCGAGGCGCTCGCGGATGGAGGGCGCCACGGCACCGACGACGGTGAGATGCGCCTCGGGCAGGCGCGTTCGAAGGAGGGTCCAGACCTCCGAAAAGAACCAGTCGAGGGAATCGATGTTGGGCTCGCCCTCGCGGGCGAGGGACCCGAGGAAGACGAAGCCGTCGCGGGCGGCGAAGCCCGGCGGGGTGTTGGGCGGGGACAGGGCATGGCCCAGCACCGTGGCGTTGGGGACGCCGTGGGCCCGCAGCACCCGCGCCTCGGCCTGCGAGACGCAGACCACGTGGTCGGCCACGGCGAAGTGGCGGACTTCGCGGGCGCACGACCGGGCTAGGGCGGGACCGTCGGCCGGGGCGCCGGACAGCGCGTCGGTGACGAAGGTGCGAAGCGCAAAGACCGCTTCCGAATCGAACACCACGCGGGAGCGCCCGACATCCCGGGGGGTGAGGCCGAGGTCGTGCAGCACCCGGCAGGTCCGATCGATGTTCGGCGGCCGGCTGACCCACAGCACGTCGTAATAGTCCGGCCGTTCCTGAACGAGGCGGCGCAGGCCGTCTTCGCCGCAGGGCTCGACGATCTCGATGCGGGTGGAGAGGTCGCGGTAGAGCCGGCCCGGTTCCTCGCGCTCGCCGTGGATGGAGCAGAGGGTCACGGCGTAGCCGAGGGCCGCCATGGCGTTGAGGATGTGATTAGCGCGCGGCAGGCCGGCGCCGAGGTCGAGGTGGGGCGCGCGATCCTCGACGTAGAGGATGCGCAGGGTCCAGGGATCGTGGTCGCGGGCGGCGAATCCGGTGCGCTGCGGTCCCTGCCCGAACAGCCAGGCGGCGTGGCGGTCGCGAAAGCGCGCGCGGTTGCGATCGAGGAGCTGCTCGACGTCGCCACGCCGGGCGCTGGTGACGTTCTCCACGTGGATCGCGATGGCGCGCGGCTGATAGACCACCCGGCGGCCCGCCTGATGGCAGCGCACGCACAGGTCCGTGTCCTCGAAATAGGCCGGCGCGAACAGGTCGTCGAACCCGCCGAGGGTCGTGAACAACCCGGCCTCGATCATCAGCACGGCGCCCGAGACGTAGCCGACCTCGCGGGCGAAGGAGGCTTCCGCCGCGAACGGATCGGCTCCGCCGCGGCCATACGGATGGGTGGTCTGGGCGTCGTCGTGGAAATTCGCGCCGGCTTCCTGGAGCAGGCCGCCGGGAAACACGAGGCGGGCACCGGCGATGCCGACGGCGTCGAACTCCCCGAAGGTATCGAGGAGGGCGCGCAGGGCGCCGGGCATCAGGTCGACATCGGGGTTGAGGAACAGGAGATGCCGTCCGCGGGCCAGGGCCGCCCCGGCGTTGCAGGCGGGGCCGAAGCCGATGTTGTCCTCGTTGAGCACGATGGTGGCGCCGTCGATGCGCCCGAACAGGGCGCGGGTCTCCGGATCGGAGGCGTTGTCGACGACGATGACCTCGAACGAGACGCCGGCCAGCTCCTGCCCGGCGGCGAGGCGGTAGAGGGTCCAGGCCAGCATGTGGCGCGCACCGCGCGCGACGAGGATGATGGAGACCTGCGGGTCCGCCTCGGCGCGGTACCGGATGCGGACATCGTTGAGGAACAGGGCGTTCCAGACGAGGGCCGCCTCGGCGAGCGCGGCCTTGCGGCCGGCGGGGGCGTCCACGGGTTCGAAGGGCGGCGTCATGCTCGGCGACCCGCGCCGGGCAGCGTGACGCGGCCGATGAGGTCGTCGTGCAGGACGAGGATCACGCTGTCATTTGCCGGCAAATCTGCACCTTCCACCGTGAGGGTCGCGGGGACGGGGGCGAGGTCCGTGCGGGTCCGGCCCACGAACGGCAGGGTCTGCGTGAGCCCCAGGGGCGCGACGGCGCCGAGGGTCAGTTCGCGGGCGTCGTCGGGCCCGATCAGGAAGGCCGCGCCCGGATGGCGGCCGACACCGAGGTGGCTCGGCAGGGCGAGGGCGACGGTGATGCGCTTGGGGCCGGCGCCGACGGGGCGCGCCTCGGCTTCCCAGTCGGGCCGCGCCGTGGCGATTGCCATTGCCAGGGTGGCGCGGAAGGCCGGCGGCAGCCGGTGACCGCGGACCCATTCGGGCGCGAGGGCCAGTTCGGCCCCGGCCAGGCCCTGCGCGATGCCGGTGGCGATGCCGGCAGATGGGCCGGCGCCGGCCCGCGCGAACCAGCGTCTGCGCTCAGGTGCGTAGGGGCCGGCGCCCGGCGGGGCGGCGCGCTCGGTGGCGACGAGGACGCCCCATTCGGACTCGACGCGCTCGGCCGTGCCGAGGCCGGTGACGCAGGTCAGGGTGCCGCCGGGCAACGCCTGCGTCAGGGTGTCGACGCGCGCAGCCTCCGGGGGGGCACTGTTCGGGTTCGGCTCCGCCCCGTCCCCCGGCCGGTGCAACAGCGCCAGGAAAGCGTCCTCCGCCGACCGGGTCACGGCATTGTAATCGGCAAAAAGTCCCGCACAGGCCTCGGTGAGATTCGCGAGGCCGGCCGGATCGTCGCGGAGGGCGAGGACCTGTGCCTTGACCTCGGCGACGGTCCCGCAGCGATGGGCCGGCACGCGCGGCGAGAACCCCTCGAAGCCGATGCCGGTGCCGATGACCGGCATGCCGAAGGACAGGGCCTCGGCGACCTTCATCTTGAGGCCGCTGCCCATGAGCATCGGGGCGACGACGAGATCGACGCGATCGTAGAAGTCCTCCAGCCGCTCGACATAGCCGGCAAACTCAATGCCCGGTCGCGGCGCTTTGCCGAGGCCGGTGCAGATCTCGCCCGCGATGACGAGGGTCGGGTGCCCCGGAGCCCAATCGGCGCTCCAGGCCTCGGCGAAGCGGCCGATGGAGAACAGATTCGGATCGTTGCCGTGGCCGATGAAGCCGATCCGGGCGAGGCGCCGGGGCGCGCGGAACGGCCGGCGCGCCGGGAAATGCGGCGGCAGGAGATGGACGCGGGCGCGGGTGGCTTTGGCGAAATGGGCCGCCTCCTCGGCCTGGATCGCCAGCACCAGGTCGGCCCGGTCGAGGCCCGCCGCCTCACCGGCCGCGTCGGTGTAGAAGAAATTCGGCTCGGCGCGGAACGGGCGGTACTGGGCCTGCCGGTCGGCGAAGCGGTCGTGGGTGTCGATGAGGGTGAGGATGCCGGGCGGCACCGCCTGGAGGCAGCGCGACAGGAACACGTAGTTGACGAGGACGGCTCGGGTCTCGGGGTGGGCCGCGCAGTACCACGCGACGAAATCCCCGACTTCGTCGGGGCACCAGTCGTCGAGGCCGAAATGGTGCGTGCGGGTCTTGAGGGGGATCGCCGCCTTCGGCTCGATGCGGAACGTGCGCTGGAAACCCTCGGCCATGGCCGCCGCATCGGTGGGCGGGTGCTGGCCGAAGCGGCGGTAGATCTGATCCTCATGGGCGAAATAGGCGAGATCGACGGCAAAGCCGCCCCGCGTCAGGGATTCGCACGTGGTCACGAGGCGGCGCCGGTTGCCGGCACTCGTCGGGAAGGCCGGCATCGGCGCGACGACGAGGATGGTCGGCCGGGTCATGATCGCACCTCGGCGGCGACGATCTCGCCGGGCCAGACCAGGAGGGCGGCCTCGGCCGGGCCTTCGGGGGGGCCGCCGGCCTCGGCCAGATCGAGGACGGCGCGGGGCTCGGCGCCGAAGCTCAGGCGGGCGCCCGCGACCCGGAGGCAGCGCCACCGGGCGCCCGCGCGCAGCACGAGATAGCCCGGAACGCGGCTGCCCGTCAGGATCGCACCGGTCCCGCCCGTCGGGGTGAGACCGGGCCTGGGACCGGGCGGGTTTTCACGGGATTCCGCGAGGGCGGACAAGGCGGCCCCGAGGAGCGGCAGCATTCCGGCGAGCGGCGCGACGGTCGCGGGCGTGAGGGCACCGAGCACGGCCGGGCACAGGGCCGCGCGCGCGGCCGGATCGAGGTCGGTGCCCGCCTGCACCGGCGGCACCGTCACGGCGACATCGTGAAAGTGCGTCTCGACGGTGAGGCTCTCGGGGGGCGCGTCCGCCGTGAACACGATCAGCGCCGCCGGATCCGCCCCGCTCGGGCCGAGGCCGCAGAACGCCCAGGTCAGGAGGTGTCCCCCGCGGAGGCGCAACGGAATCGGCAGGGCGGTGGACAGGGGATAGCGCACGATGAACAGCCCCTCGCCCACCGCGAAAAGCTGCCCGGCGACCCGCCGCTCGGGAGGCTCACTCATGCGGAACGGAGACGGCTACGCAACGCTGCGATCCCGTACCGCCCTCAGGCCGTCCGTCCGGCGGCGCCGAAGGCCGCCAGGATGCGGGCCCAGGAGCGGGTGCCCTTGTGGAAGCTCGTGAGGTCGTACTTCTCGTTGGGCGAATGGATGCGGTCGTCGTCGAGGCCGAAGCCGATGAGCAGGGTGTTGCGGTCGAGCAGGCGCTTGAAGTCGCCGACGATGGGAATCGAGCCGCCGGCCCCGATGGTCACGGCGGGCACGCCCCATTCCTCGGCCAGCGCCGCCCGGGCGAGGTCGAGCTCCGGCATGTCGTAGGGCAGGCTGATGGCGCGGCTGCCCTTGTAGCAGATCACCTCGACGGAGCAGTCGGCCGGGATTCTTTCGCGCACGAAGGCCTCGAAGGTCCGGGCCAAGACCTCCGGGTCCTGATCGTCGACGAGGCGGAACGAGACCTTGGCGCTGGCTTGCCCCGCGATCACCGTCTTGGTGCCCTCACCGGTATAGCCGCCGATGATGCCGTTGACGTCGCAGGCCGGACGCGACTGGACGAGTTCGATGAGCATGCGTCCGCGCTCGCCGGCGGGCTCGTTGAGGCCGATGGGACCGAGGAACGTCTCGGCGGTGAAGTCGAGGCCGCGCCACTGGTCGAGGATCTCCGGCGGCGTCTCGCGCACGCCGTCGTAGAAGCCCGGCAGGGCCACCCTGCCGTCGGCATCGTGCAGGTCGGCGATGATCTTGGCGAGGACGTGGATCGGGTTGCGCGCCGCCCCCCCGAAGAACCCCGAATGCAGGTCGCGGTCGGCACACCGCACCTTCACTTCGAAATACGCGAGGCCGCGCAGGGACGTGGTGATGGCCGGTGTCGTCGGATTCCACATGCTGGTGTCGCACACGAGCACGATGTCGGCGGCCAGTTTCTCGCGGTTGGCCGCGACCCATTCGGGCAGGCCCTGCGAGCCGTTCTCCTCCGCGCCCTCGATGAGGATGGTGACGCCGCAGGGCAGTTCGCCCTCCATGGCCTTGAAGGCGCGGCAGGCCTCGATGAAGGTCATCACCTGACCCTTGTCGTCGGAGGCGCCGCGCCCGACGATCTGCTGCTCGCCCTTGGCGTTCAGGGCCATGCGCGGCTCGAAGGGCGGGGTCTCCCACAGGGCCAGGGGGTCCACGGGCTGCACGTCGTAATGACCGTAGAACAGCACGTGCGGCGTGCCGGGCTTCGGCGCGTGGGCGAGCACCACCGGGTGCAGGGAGGTCTCGTGGATACCGGTCTCGAAGCCGAGCGCCGTCAGGGTGCCTTCGAGCCACTGCGCCGCCGCACGGCAATGGCCGGCATAGGCCGGATCGGTGGAGACGGACGGAATGCGCAGGAACGCGAACAGGCGCTCCAGGGCGTTGTCGAGATCGCGGTCGATGTCGTTGAGAACGGGAGCGAGCGCAGTCATCGAGCGTCCTTCGTCTGGAATCGACACCGGGTTAGCCGAGGCGCCCGGAGGGTGCAAACCCGCGCGCGGGGGCGGCCAGGGAACAGGGGCAATCTGGAACGGTTATCGATTGGACCGGCCACGGATGGATGATTTTTCCCAGCCTGCCGTCCCGACGAGATTCCCGAAGCCCGGCGCCCCCAGCGGCGGCCGCTCCTGTCACGGATACGCACCATGCTCATCGAAAGCGGCTCGCCCGGCCCGGCGAACACCATCGCCATCAGCCTGACGATCAACGGGCAGGCCCGCACCCTCGACGTCGCCCCCTGGACCACCCTCCTCGATCTCCTGCGCGAGGACCTCGATCTCACCGGCACCAAGAAGGGCTGCGACCACGGCCAGTGCGGCGCCTGCACGGTGCTGGTGGACGGGGTCCGCATCAATTCCTGCCTCGCCCTCGCCGTGATGAAGGACGGGGCCAGCATCACCACCGTCGAGGGCCTGGCCGAGGGCGCCGGCCTCCACCCGCTCCAGGCGGCCTTCGTCGAGCACGACGCATTCCAGTGCGGCTACTGCACGCCCGGCCAGCTCTGCTCGGCCGTGGGCATGATGACGGAGGGCCACGCCCAGTCCCGCGAAGAGATCCGCGAGGCCATGAGCGGCAACATCTGCCGCTGCGGCGCCTACACCAACATCGTCGATGCGATTCAAGACGTGATGCAGTCGGGAGCCGCGAAATGAACCGCTTCGATTACGTCCGGCCTCAGACCGTCGCCGACGCCGTGAAGGCCGTGGCCGGCGGCAACGCCCGCTTCATCGCCGGCGGCACCAACCTCGTCGACCTGATGAAGTACAACGTCGAGCAGCCCGACCGGCTCGTCGACATCACCCGCCTGCCGCTGAACGCCATCGAGGCCCGCGACGGCGGCCTCAGCATCGGCGCCCTCGTGACCAATTCCACCGTGGCGTACGATGCGCAGGTGGTGGAGCGCTATCCGCTGCTCGCCAGCGCGATCCTCGCCGGCGCCTCCGGCCAGCTGCGCAACGCGGCCACCACCGGCGGCAACCTCAACCAGCGCACCCGGTGCTACTATTTCTACGACGAGGCCACCCCTTGTAACAAACGCCTGCCCGGCTCCGGCTGCCCGGCCATCGGCGGCGTCAACCGCATCCACGCCATCTTCGGCACGAGCCCGAGCTGCATCGCCACCCACCCCTCCGACATGTGCGTCGGGCTGGCGGCCCTCGACGCCGTGGTCCGCGTCGCGGGCCCCGAGGGTGAGCGCACGATCCCCTTCGCCGAGTACCATCGCCTGCCGGGCGACACGCCTGAGCGCGACACCAATCTGAAGCCCGACGAGATCGTCCTCTCCGTCGATCTGCCCGACGAGGAGTTCGGGCCGCACCACACCTACCTCAAGCTGCGCGACCGGCTGTCCTACGCCTTCGCCCTGGTCTCCGTCGCCGCCGTCATGAGGCTCGAGGGCGACACCATCGCGTCCGCTCGCTTTGCCCTTGGCGGCGTCGCCCACAAGCCGTGGCGCGACGGGGACGCGGAAGCCTTCCTCGCCGGCAAGCCGGCGACGCAGGAGACCTTCGCGGCCGCCGCCAACATCGTCGTGGCCGCGGCCCGGCCCCAATCCGAGAACGCGTTCAAGGTCGAGCTCACGCGACGCGCCATCGTGCGCGGCCTGTCCCAGGCCGCCGCCGGCACGCCCCAGTCGCAGTCCGACAAGCGCATCGCCTAGAGGAACACCCATGGCCAACTCCATCAATTCCTCCGGCACGGACACCTATGTCGGCACCGCCCGCAGCCGCGTCGACGGCCCGGCCAAGGTCACCGGTCAGGCGAAGTATGCCGGCGAGTTCTCCGCCCCCGACCTCGCCCACGGCTACGTCGTGTCGAGCGGCATCGCCCGCGGTCGCATCACCGCCATCGACACGTCGGCCGCAGAGGCGGTGCCCGGGGTGATCAAGGTCCTCACTCACGAGAACCGCCCGCGCACGGCGTGGCTCGACTACAATTACCAGGACGCCGTGGCGCCCCCCGGTTCGCCGTTCCGGGCCCTGTACGACGACAAGATCCACTACAGCGGCCAGCCCGTCGCCCTCGTGGTGGCGGAGGATTTCGGCACGGCGCGCCACGCCGCGTCCCTGGTCAAGGTCGCCTACGCGGCCGAGGCGCCGACCACGGACCTGTCCGCCCAGCGGGAGCTGGCCTACGAGCCGCCAAAGAAGCGCTCGGGCATCAAGCCGCCGCCGGCCCCGTGGGGCGATGCGGCCACCGCCTATGACGATGCGCCCATCAAGGTCTCGCAGGATTATCGCCTGGCCGTGGAGCACCACAACCCGATGGAGCCCCACGCCTCCACGGTGGTGTGGGAGGGAGACGGCAAGATCACCGTCTATGACAAGATCCAGGGGGTCGCGAACACCCACGGTTACATCGCCGGCGTGTTCGGGATGAAGAAGGACGATGTCCGGGTCCTCAACCCGTATCTCGGCGGCGGCTTCGGGTCGGGTCTGCGCCCGCAATACCAGCTGTTCCTGGCGGTGCTGGCCGCCCGGGCCCTGGAGCGCTCCGTGCGCGTGGTCCTGACCCGCGACCAGATGTTCTCCTTCGGCTACCGCCCGGACGTGCTCCAGACCGTATCCCTCGGCGCGGACGCGTCGGGCGGACTCCAGTCGATCCGCCACGACGCCATCTCGGGCACCTCGAACTTCGAGGACTACCAGGAGGTCGTCGTCAACTGGTCGGGCGTCCTCTACGATTGCGACAACGTCGCCCTCACCTACAAGCTCGCCCAGCTCGACACCTACACGCCGTCCGACATGCGCGCCCCCGGCGCCGTGACGGGGGTGATGGCGCTGGAAATCGCCATGGACGAGCTCGCCCATGAGACGGGGCAGGACCCCATCGCCCTGCGCCTCAGGAACTACAGCGAGTCGGACCGCACGGAGGGCAAGCCGTTCAGCTCGAAGTCCCTGCGCGCCTGTTTCGAGGAGGGCGCGACACGCTTCGGCTGGTCGACCCGCAATCCGGAGCCCCGCTCCATGCGCGACGGGCGCGAACTCGTCGGCTGGGGCATGGCGACGGGCATCTGGGAATCGATGATGCAGCAGTCGGGTGCCCAGGCGACTCTCACCGCCGACGGCAAGCTCGTGGTCGGCAATTCCACCGGGGACATCGGCACCGGCACCTACACCATCCTGACCCAGATCGCCGCCGACACCCTCGGCCTGCGCATGGAGGACGTGACGACGAAGCTCGGCGACACCAATCTCGCCGAGGCGCCCCTGGCCGGCGGCTCGTGGACGGCGGCGTCGTCCGGCACGGCGGTGATGCGGGCCTGCCAGGATCTGGCCGGACAGCTCTTCGCTCTCGCGCGCGGTCTCGACGATTCGCCCCTCGCCAACGTCGATTTCGAGCGTGCGGTGTTCAAGGAGGGTCGCATCGCGGTGGCCGGCGACGAGGCGCGCGGCATCGCCATCACCGACGTGCTGCGCGCCACCGGCACCGACAAGCTGGAAGCTACCGGCTCGGCCGGTCCGGATGCCGCCCACCAGAAGGCGTTCGCGCCCTACACCCACTCGGCGGTGTTCGTGGAAGTGAAGATCGACGAGGATCTCGGCGTGGTGCGGGTGACCCGGGTGGTCTCGGCCATCGCGGCCGGCAAGATCATCAACCTCAAGACCGCGCGCAGCCAGATCCTCGGCGGCGTGGTCATGGGGATCGGCTCGGCCCTCGAGGAAGAGTCGATGCTCGACCACACGCTCGGCCGGTTCATGAACCACAATCTCGGCGAGTATCACGTGCCGGTGAACGCCGACATCCACGACATCGACGCGATCTTCGTCGACGAGGAGGACAAGGCCAACCCCATGGGGGTGAAGGGCCTGGGCGAGATCGGCATCGTTGGCACGGCGGCGGCGGTGGCCAACGCGGTGTTCCACGCCACCGGCAAGCGCATCCGCGAACTGCCCATCACCATCGACAAGATCCTGGGCTGATCGGCGCGACGCAGCAAGACGCCACGGCACCGATGCATCGGCCGACATGATGCGGAGCGCATGCATTCGAGTGCGGGATCAGAGTCTAAAGTGCGGCGCAATATTTCATATTGCGCCGCACCATAAGACATCCATATACCATCTCCCTAGATGGTAGTGGAGTTGGCCGTGCTCGGTTTATCGGACAGAACGCGCCCCGTGGTGCGGAGCGCGGACAGCGAGAAGATCACGATCAATCTCGGTTACGTCGATCTCGGACACATCGATCTTCTCGTGTCGGAGAGCGTCTACGCCAACCGGTCCGACTTCATCCGCACCGCCGTGCGCAACCAGATCGAGCGGCACGCCGAGGTGACGCGCCAGTCCGTGGCGCGCAAGCGCGTCGAACTGGGCTTGCGCCGCTACGACCGCGCCGATCTCGAAGCCCACCGCGAGGCTGGCACCACCCTCGACATCCGCGTCCTGGGAATGGCCAGCATCGCCGCCGACGTCTCGCCCGAACTGGCGCGCGCGGCCATCGCGTCCGTCGAGGTCATGGGCAGCCTGCAGGCGAGCCCGGCCGTGAAGGCAGCCTTGGCCGATCGCCTGCGCTGACCTCCCCCTGTTCCCGATCTGCGCCCCGGACCGCTCGTCCGTCCCCCGCGTCGCATCGAGCCTGAAAGCGATTGTTTCGATGAGCGATCAACACAACCGGATGCAGGACCGCATGGCGGACATGATGGAGGCGACCCGTCTGACCGCCAGCGGACGCCTGGGCGACGCTTCGGCGCTGGTCCAGCGCAGCTTGAGCGAGGGCACGACCGAGCCGCATGGCGGCGTCGCCCACACCGCGGACGCCGGGTTGACCGACCGCCTGCGCAAGGTGGTGGAAACGGTGACGCAGGGCCTCGGACGCAGCGTCGCCCCGGTCCTGCACGGGCTGGGCGTGCAGGGGCTGGGCGGGGGCGTGCAGGAGCCGGGTCAGCGCGGGCTGGACGTGCTCGGCCGCCAGGTGGCGGAGCCCGAGCCCGTCCGGGACGCGGACCGGTTCGTCGAGCGCTCCTTCACCGGCGAGCACGGGACCCGCGACTACAAGCTGTTCGTGCCGGGCTCACGGGCGCGCAACCGTCCCCTCGTGGTGATGCTCCACGGCTGCAGCCAGTCGCCCGACGATTTCGCCGCCGGCACCGGGATGAACGCCCTGGCCGAGGCGCACGGCTTCACCGTCGCCTATCCGGGCCAGTCCAGCCGGGCCAACGGCCAGCGCTGCTGGAACTGGTTCCAGCCGGGCGAGCAGGACCGCGAGGCCGGCGAGACCGGCATCATCGCCGGCCTGACCCGGGCGGTGATCGCCGAGTACGGGATCGACCCGCGCCAGGTCTTCATCGCCGGCCTGTCGGCGGGCGGAGCGGCGGCGGCCAACGTGGCCCATGCCTATCCCGAACTGTTCGCGGCGGTCGGCATCCATTCGGGGCTGGCGGCGGGTTGCGCCCGAGACGTCTCGGCGGCCCTGACGGTGATGCGCCTCGGTCCCGTGGCCGAGGCGGATTGCATCGTCCCCGTGACTCCGATGCCGACCATCGTCTTCCACGGCGAGAGCGACGGCACGGTCAATCCGCGCAACGGCGCCCAGGCCCTGGCCCAGGCGGGCATCGGCGGCCTGACACCCGAGACCACGGAGGCCGTCAGCGCCGGTGGCCTGCCCTACCTCCGCACCCGCTACGCCGACACGAAGGGCCACGTCTCCGTCGAGAGCTGGATGGTCCGGGGCCTCGGCCACGCTTGGTCCGGCGGCACGCCGGCCGGCAGCTACACCGACCCGCGCGGGCCGGACGCGTCGCGCGCCATGCTGAACTTCTTCCTGGCGAACCCGCTCAAGACCTGAGCGCCGCGACATTGTCGATGAGACGGGTGCGGCCGAGATAGGCCGCCGCCAGGACCCGCACGGGCCGGTCGGCGCGCGTGACCGGCGCCAGGGTCTCGGCATCGCGAATTTCGAGGTACTGCACCGGCGCGAAGCCGGCGGCATCCAGGGCGGCATGCCCCTTCGCCACGAGCGGCCCCGCCTCGGCCCCCGCCGACAGGCCCTCGGCAATGCCGGTCAGGACCCTGTGCAGCCGGGGGGCCACGGCCCGCTCCTGCGCGCTGAGATAACGGTTGCGCGAGGACAGGGCGAGGCCGTCGGTCTCCCGCAGGGTCGGCACGCCCCGGATCGCCACGGGCAGGTCGAGGTCGCGCACGGCGCGGCGGATCACCAGGAGCTGCTGGTAGTCCTTCTCGCCGAACAGGGCGATGTCGGGCTGGGCCTGGTTCAGCAGCTTCGTCACCACGGTGGCGACACCGGAGAAATGCCCCGGCCGGAACTGGCCGCACAGGCCCTCCGTGAGCCCGTCGACCACGATGCGGGTGGAGAAATCCGGCGGGTACATGGTGGCGATGTCGGGCAGGTAGGCGGCGTCCGCCCCGGCCTCCGCCAGCAGGGCGAGGTCCGTCTCGGTGTCCCTGGGATAGCGTGAAAAATCCTCGGTGGGGCCGAACTGCGTCGGGTTGACGAAGATGCTCGCCACCACGCGGCGCCCGAGTTCGCGCGCCCGCGCCACGAGGGCGAGGTGCCCGGCATGCAGGGCACCCATGGTCGGCACCAGCACCACGGACTCGCCGGCCCCGCGCCACGCCGCCACCCGCGCCCGCAAGGGGGCCACGGCATCGAACCGAAGGATGGCTTGATCGGACACGGGAGGCTCCGTCTGGGTCGCGCGCAGTCTTCAGGTCGCGCGCAGTTTCAGGTCGCGCGCATGGGCGCAGACCTAATCGCCCCGCCGCGCCGGCGCCAGTCGTCAGGGACAGTAGGGCAGCAGGGGCCGGCCGTAGGGATCGTCGACGCCGAGGGGCGGCGTGAACCCGTAATAGCTGGGCTTGCCGAGACCGTAGCCGGAGCCGACGTAGCTCGGATCGCCCGGCGCATCGGTGGGGATCGGAACCCGGCGCGGGATGCAGCCGGCCACGCGACGGCGCGGCACCGGTGAGCGGCGCACCACGGAATCGTCGCCCTCGGCCCGGGGGAAGTAGCGCGGCAGGGGTTCGGCATAGGTCGCGGGACCGTCGGAGCGCCGCCCCGTCTCGGTGAAATCCGCCGCCCGGACCGGCCAGCCGAGCGGAAGCGCCAGGGCGACCAGCCCCGCCGACAGCCGCTGCCCCCTCGTCGTCGACCGCATCGCTCCGCTCCCCGCGGGCCAGACTTGGCAGAGGGACGTAAACCGGCGGTTAACCACGACGGACGTCAGGACCGCCCGTCGAGGTCGGCGAGGCGGCCATGGTTCGCGCGCCGCCGGGCCGGAGCCGGGACCGGACGGGCGAGGCGCCGGGCGAGATCCGGCAGGTCGAGGGCGGTGGCGGGGCCGCGCCCGTAGACGGCGCCGTCGAGGGCCCCGAGGCCGGCGGCGATCGCCGGGTCCGCACGCCAGGCCCGCGCGAGGTCCGGCGTCCCCTGGAGGGCGGGCGTGAGGCGGGTCCGAAAGGCGGCCGCGTCGCCGGCGGCCGCGGCCTGCGCCAGGGCGCGGCGGGTGGCACGGTCGAGGCGCGGCCGCGGCCGCGTCGGCGCTCCGAACCCGATGAGCGCCAGGCCGAAACCGAACGCGGCCAAAGCCGCCGCCATCACCACGAGGGGCGAGGCCGGCGTGACCGGCTTGGCGTCCTCCTCCCGGTCGGGCAGGCCGCCGCCGATCTGGCGGGCCGGAATTTCGGCCTCGCGCAGGGTCCGCGACACGGTGTCGAACCACGGGATGACGATGGCGTCCAAGGGGATCACCTCCGCGATGGCCGGCCGGACGTCCCATTGGTAGGTCGCCCGGGCGATGGGGCCCGTGGGGGTGATGATGGTCTCGCGGGTCACCGGCCCGGCGAAGGTGAGGATGCCGCGCGTGCGCATGACCGGCCGGGGCGGCAGGCCTTCGGCGACCATGCCGTGCGCCTCCAGGGTGACGATGCGCCGGGTGCTCTCGCCGATCTTCACCGTCTCCGGGTCCGGGCTCCACGAATCCGTGATGGTGACCTCGCGGGCCGGCAGCCACCACGGCTCCTTGGCGTCGGGGCCGCCGACGGGCTTCGTCCAGTTCGCCACGGAGAGCTGCACCGGGGGCGAGGGTACGTCGACCACTTTCCGGATGCCGCCGTCGTTGACGGTGAGGCGGTGGAGGAACGGATCGAGGGTGAAGTCGCCCGGATGGTGCGGGAAGATCGCCACCACCCGGTCGAACGCGATGGCGACCTGCCCGTCCGGCAGACGCGTCTTCGACCAGGTGTCGCGGCCGAGCTGGGTCCAGCTGAAATTCGCGAGCGACGGCTGGATCACTTCCTCCAGCAGGATCGGCTGGCGGTAGACCCCGCGGATGCGCAGCAGCACCATTTCGCGCGAGAACGGGTCGGCGTTGCCGTTGCGCTCCGGGGTCACCGTGAGGGTGAGGTCGCCGGGGCCGATCTCGGCGCGGGCAAGCCCAGGAAGGATCAGGAACACGGCGGCCAACAGCGAAGCGGCCAGTGAGCGAACCCTCCCCCCCCTGCGGGGGAGGGTGCCTGCGGAGCAGGCGGGAGAGGGGGCAACCTCTCCAGACAGCGGGCTCCCCTCTCCCGACCCGCTGACGCGGGCCACCCTCTCCCGCAGAGGGGAGAGGGGATGCGCGCTGAAGACCAGCCAGAACCAGTGACCGCTCACCATGGGTTGCTCCCCCCCGGCACGGCCGTGCCGGCCTCCACGCGCACGGCCTGCTCGGCCTTGAGGCGCAGCTTGAGATAACGGCCGGGATCGTCCGGCAGGGTCTGGAGCCAGAGGCGGTCGGGCCGGATCTCGTGGGCCTCGAAGCTCTTCGTCACCCGCCGCACCTCCCGCTCGGGGGCGGCGGCGACCATGGCCGAGCCGGCGCCCGTGCGCCCGCGCCCGGCGGCGTCGCTGGCCGAACCGCGCGCCTCGCCCTTGCCGGACTCCACCGAGACCTGCTCGGCCTTGCCCCGCCGTGCCACCTTGCTGTTGCCCGGCGTCGAGGAGGTGGTGCCGCCCTCCTTGTTGCCGGCTAGTCCCTCGCCGCTCGACGTCGCCTGGGTGTCGTCGTTGGGGTCCTGGTTCGAGGTCTTGTTGTAGCGCGCGCCCGTGGTCGCGGTCGCATTGGCGACGCCGCCGCCCTTGCCGGGATCGCCGGCCCCCTCGTCGACGAGGCGGGCGATGAGGGAGCGGTTGGCCTGGGCGTCGGCGTCGCGCGGATTGTAGGTGAGGGCCGCGTCGTAGGCGTCCAGCGCCCCCTGCAGGTCGCCGGCCCTGGCGAGGGCGTTGCCGAGGTTGTAGGCCCCGCGCCGCCCGGCAGCGCGGAACAGGGCGGCGGCCTCGTCGTAGCGCCCGGCCTGGTAGAGGGCCGGGCCGCGCCAGGCCGGATCGTCGAGGATGGCGGCGGCGGCCCCGGGCAGGCCGAGGCCCAGGAGCGTCCGTCCGAGACCCGTGCGCGGCTGCGACACCAGGGCGAGGCCGAGGATGCCGGCGGCCGCGAGGCCGAGGCCGGCAAGGCGGGCCCAGGTGGTCCAGCGGCGCGGGAAGGCGAGCGGCAGCGCGAGGGGCATCAGGCGCTCCGGCGGAACAGGGCCAGCGCCGGCAGGAGCGCCAGCAGGATCAGCCAGCGCCCGAGATCGGCGAAGGCCAGGACGGTGTAGCCGCCGGCGGCGAGGTGCTGGGCCGTGCTCGCCCCGACGATGTCGAGGACGGGTCCCGGCGCGTCGAGGTCGGCGAGACGCCCGCCGCCCGTGGCGACGAGGCGCTCCAGCGCCGCGCGGTCGGGCTTCGGCGAGCCGGCCGGCAGGCTCGGGCCGGCGGGCACGAAGACCCCGCTCAGGGCCCAGCCCTTGGCCCGGATCGCCGCGGCCTCGCGGGTGGCGGCGTCCCCGATGCCGTCGCCGTCCGTCACCAGCACCACGTCGCCGGCGATGACCCCGGCCTCCGACAGGGTCCGGCGCGCCAGGGCGAGGCCACGTTCGGGGTGGGTGCCCCGGTCGGGCACCGTGTCGCCATCCAGGGCGAACAGGGTGGAGGCCAGCGCGTCGCGGTCGGTGGTGGGCGGGATCGCCAGGTAGGCGTCCCCGGCATAGACCACCACGGCGACGCTGCGGGTGCCGGCCGCCTGGGCGATGCCCTCGGCGATCTGGCGCACGTCCTTGAGGCGCCCGCCCTCGGCGACGGAGCGCGAGAGATCGACCACCACCACGGTGGCGTCGAGGTTGCGGAAGGTGGTGGCGTCGGGCCGCTCCACGGCGGGTCCCGTGAGGGCCACGGCGATGAGGCCGGCGGCGAGCGCCGCGGCGAGGTTGGCCTGCCGGCGTCCGCCGAGCACGGCGCCGCGCTTGGTCAGAAGCGCCATGAGGCCGGGATCGACGGCTTTGGCCCAATCGCCGAGGGGCGCCGAGCGCCAGGCGGCCCGGAGCGCCAGGGCCACGACGAGGGGGATCGCCGCGAGCCACCAGGGCCGCAGCACCGCGAGGGTGTCGAGGAGGCTCACGCGACCCGCCTCGCCGCCAGGAGGCCGGCCGCGCACAGGAACGCGACGGTGGCGGGCCACGGCCAAAGGTCCTTTCGCAGGGGCAGGGGCGGCGCCTTGGCGCGCCCGCCCTCGATGGCATCGATGGCGTCCGCCATGGCGACAAGGTCCTCGGTGGTCTTCACCCGGAACATCCGGCCGCCGGTGAGCTCGGCGATCTCCCGCAGGGTCTCGGTGTCGACCACATCCTGCTCGCCCTCGGCGTTGGAGAGGTCGCGGGGGCCGAGCGCGATGGTGTGGACCCGGACCCCGAGTTCCTTGGCGAGGCCCGCGACATCGCGCGGCGTGGTCTGGCCGGCATTGTTGGCCCCGTCCGTCATCAGGATCACCACCTTGGCGGTCACGGGCGGGGCGGCCTCGCCGGTCTCGGCCGAGGGGGCCGGCGTGAGGCGCTTCAGGGCGAGGCCGAGGCCGTCGCCGATGCCGGTGGAGCGGCCGACGAGCCCGATGGTCGCCTCGTCCAGCGCCCGGGCGACGGTGGCGGTGTCGAAGCTCGGGCTCGCGGCGACGTAGGATTCGTTGGCGAAGATCACGAGGCCGATGCGGTCGCCGGCCCGGCGGCGGATGAAGTCGGTGCCGACGCGTTTGACCGCCGCCAGCCGGTTCACGGTCTGGCCGTCGAGGGCGAAGTCGCGCCGCTCCATGCTGCCCGACAGGTCCATCACCAGCATGATCTCGCGGCCCGAGGCCGGCAGCGCCGTGGCGGGGAGGACGAGGCGGGGACCGGCCAGGGCCGCCACCAGGGCCGCCCACAGGGTCCAGACCAGCACGGCGCGGCCCCGGCCTCGGGCGGCGACGCTGTCGCCCCGGGCCGCAGCGGCGACGAGGGAGGCGGGCACGCGCAGGGCACCGCTCGATCCGACCCGCTCAGCCGGCATCAGGCGGGCGGCCAGCAGCGGCAGGGGCAGGAGCAGCAGGGCGTAGGGGCTCGCGAGGTCGAAGGCCGAGGCGAGCGCGGTGAGCCAGTTCGGCATGTCAGGCCCCGATCCGCTGCATCAGTCGGCCGAGTTCCGCATCGATGAGGCCGGGTTCGGGCGGGTCGCGGCGGTAGAGCCCGTCGGCGAAGGTCCGGCCGGCGCCCTTGGTAAAGAAGTCCGTGGCGAACAGGCCGTCGAGGGTGGCGGCCCACGCGTCCCCCTGCGTCGAGGCCGCGGCGTCGCCCCGCAGGGTGCGGGCGAGGCGGCGCAGAAGGCGCGCCTGCGCGACCCGGCGCGGCCCCGGCGGCAGGGCGTTTGCGGCGGCGAGTTCGCGCGCGGCGACCCGGCGCACGGTGCCCCGCTGCCGCGCCCTGAGATACCGGACGAGGCCGACGAGCAAGGCCGCCGTGAAGCCGAGGGCGAGGGCGAGCACCACCGGCCCCTGCGCCGCGCCGGCGGCCTCGGCGGGCAGGTGCAGGCCGCGCAGCTGGTCGAGGCCGGCGGGGATGTCGGCGGGGGCGTTTGCGGGATTCATGGGCACCGTCCGTCGGCGCGGATTTCAAAGCACCGCATCGAGCCGTTCCATGAGGGGGGCATAGGCCTCCGGCCCCGCCTCGACGTCGAGGCGCAGGCCCTCGATGCCGCGCCGCGCATACTCCACCAGGCGGGCGTCGGCGTCGCCCGGCGGGCGGTCGGCGCGGCTCGCCTGCACGGTGCCGCGCCGGCCGTCCTGGGTGGCGAAGGGGTAGAAGCCCGGCGGGCGGGTGCGTTCGAAGGCGTCGCTCACCAGCACGAGGCGGATCGACAGGCGCTCGGCCATCACCGTGAGAAGGTGATCGAAATCCTCCCCCGGATTGTCGAGGGCGGTGCCGAGGACGAGGTGACCGCCCGACGGCAGCAGGCTCCGGGCCAGGGTGAGGGCGCGCGACAGGGGCGGGTCCTGGGTGGAGGCCTCCGCCAGGGCCCGGGCATGCGCCATGGCCAAGGCCCCGGTGACGGCGGTCATGGCCCGCTCGCCCGCAGCCGGGCGCACCACCACGGGTTCGCCGGCCCCGATCGCCACGAGGCCGACCCGGCCGCCATCGCCGGCCACCCGCCAGCCGAGGAGCACCAGGGCCTCGGCGGCGGCCACCGAGCGGAGCGCCCGGCGGGTGCCGAACAGCATGGACGGCCGGAAATCCACGAGCAGCACCACGGCGCGGTCGCGCTCGTCGTGGTGGGTGCGCACGTGCAGGATACCCGTGCGGGCGGTGGCGTTGCGGTCGATGTGGCGGCGGTCGTCGCCCTCGGACCACAGGCGCACGTCGTCGGGCTCGGAGCCGCGCCCGCGCCGCCGGGTGACGATGCCGCCCGGCAGCCCCGCGAGGGTGCGGGTGGCCGGGGACGTGCCACGCCGGGCGAGGTGGCGCAGGCCCATGAGGGCCTCGCCCGAGAGGTGGATGCCGGGCGCCTGCGTCGGATCGGGAACGGACGGGGAGGCCATGGCGGCGGTCAGAGCGCCCGCACCCTCTGGACGAGGTCGCGGATGATGCCGCGCGCGGTCTTGCCCTCGGCGGCGGCCCGCCAGGTGAGGCCGATGCGGTGGGCCAGGGCGTCGGCGGCGAGCGCGGCGATATCCTCGGGGATGACGTGATCGCGCCCGCGAAGGTACGCCCGCGCCTTGCCGGCGAGCATCAGAGCGAGGGTTCCGCGCGGCGAGGCCGGATGCTCGATGGCGGCGCGGAGATCGGGTGCGGCCGAATCGGTGCGGGTGCCGGCCACCAGGCGCACGAGGTAGTCCTTGAGGGCCGGCGCGACATGGACGCCGAGCGCCGCCTCCCGCGCGGCCCGGATCTCGGCCACCGAGAGCTTCACCGGCATCGCCTCGGCGTGGTGGTTCAGCTCGCCCTCGACGAGGTCGAGGATGCGGCGCTCGGCGGCCTCGTCGGGCATCTCCACCACCACGTGGAGCAGGAAGCGATCGAGCTGGGCCTCCGGCAGGGGGAAGGTGCCGGCGTGCTCGATGGGGTTCTGGGTCGCCACCACCATGAACGGATCGGGCAGGCCGTGGGTGTGGCCCGAGACGGTGATCTGCCCCTCCGCCATGGCCTCCAGCAGGGCCGACTGGACCTTGGGCGGGGCGCGGTTGACCTCGTCGACGAGGACGAGGGAGTGGAACAGGGGGCCGGGCAGGAACTCGAAGTCGCCGGCATCCTGGCGCCAGACGGTGGTGCCGGTGAGATCGGCGGGCATGAGGTCGGGCGTGCACTGGATGCGGGCGAAGCTGCCGTCGAGGCCGTCCGACAGGCGCTTGACGGCGCGGGTCTTGGCCAGGCCCGGGGCCCCCTCGATGAGGAGGTGGCCGCCCGTGAGCAGGCCGATGAGCAGGCGCTCCACCATGGCGTCGGCGCCGATGAGCCCGTGCAGCAGGCCGTCGCGCAGGGCCAGGACCCGCGCGTGCAGGGCGGGATCGACGGGGGACGCGGCCGGACGCTCGGCGAGCACGGCGCCGCTCATGCGCGCGGCTCGGCGCTGGCGAAAACGGCCTTCGTAGCAAGGACGGTGATCCGTACCATGCGCGTCTCCTCGACGTTTTTTGGGTGCGGATTCTTAAGCGATCCACATGCTTCGGGTGTGCCGATGCGGGCGACCAGCGTCAATCCCACGCGGGCGGCCCGATGGCCGCATGCCCGCGACCGGGCAATTGGCCCGGCGGCCCGATGGCCGCATGCCTGCGATCGGGCAATTGGCCCGGCGGCCCGATGGGCGCGTACCTGCAATCCGGCAAATGGCCCGGCGACGCGTGGTCGGCGCGCGCGGGCGGCCCTATAGTTCGGCACCCATCGCCGGAGCCCGCGCCCCGTGACCACGGACCTCTTCCCCGGTTTCTCCGCCCCCTGGATCGACATCCCGGCCGGGCGCTTCTTCGCCCGGATCGGCGGCCCGGAGGACGCGCCGCCGGTCCTGTTGCTTCACGGCTTTCCCCAGACCCACGCCTGCTGGCACCGGATCGCCCCGGCCCTCGCCGAGACGCACCGGGTGATCTGCCTCGATCTCAAGGGCTACGGCTGGTCGGCGGCCCCCGGGGGCGATGCGGCGCACGGGGCCTACGCCAAGCGAACCCTCGCGCGGGACGTCGTCGCCGTGATGGAGCATCTCGGCCACGTGCATTTCGCGGTCGTGGGGCACGATCGCGGCGCGCGCGTCGGCTACCGCTTGGCGCTCGACGAGCCCGGCCGCGTCGCGCGCCTGGCGCTCCTCGATATCCTGCCGACCCTGGTGCAGTGGGAGCGCATCGAAGCCTCGAGCGGGTCCGCACATTGGAAGGACCTCGCCCGTCCGGCGCCCGCGCCGGAGAACGAGATCGGACGCGATCCCGACGGATACTTCGAGGGTCTGCTGCGCGACTGGAGCAATGCCAAGTCGCTCGACGCCTTCGCGCCCGCCGCCCTCGCCCTCTACCGGCAGGGCTGGACCGTGCCCGAGCGCATCCATGCCATGTGCGAGGATTACCGCGCCGGGGCGACCCGCGACCGCGAGGCGGATCTCGCCGACCTCGCCGCCCAGCGCACGATCACCTGCCCGACCCTGATCCTGGCCGGCGACGGCTACCTCGACCGTAGCGCCGAGACGCCGCTCACCGCCTGGCGGCGCACCTTCGCGCCGAATGCGACGGCCGTCGACCTCGTCTCGGGGCATTTCCCGGCCGAGGAGAACCCCGAAGGGACGCTCCAGGCCCTGCGCGCCTTCCTGGCAGCCTAGGCGGACCTGTCACGGTTCCGTCACGCGGGATGGCGATGAGACGGGATGCTCCTGCCATCGCCCCTTCCCGAATTCGTCAACTCCGCCGTCAGCCTCGTCGTCGCCTTCGGCCTCGGCACCCTGATCGGGGCCGAGCGCCAGTATCGGCAGCGCACGGCGGGCCTGCGCACCAACGTCCTCGTGGCCGTGGGGGCGGCCGCCTTCGTCGACCTCGGCATGCGCCTCGAGGGGGCGGCCGGCGGCACCCGCACGGTCGCCTACGTGATCTCCGGCGTCGGCTTCCTCGGGGCCGGCGTGATCATGAAGGAGGGCATGAACGTGCGCGGCCTCAACACCGCCGCGACCCTGTGGTGCTCGGCGGCCGTGGGCGCCTTCGCCGGTGCCGACTTCCCCCTGGAGGCCGCCTTCGTCACGGCGGCCGTGCTCGCCGGCAACACCCTGCTGCGGCCCCTGGTCAACGCCATCAACCGCGCGCCCATCGACGAGAGCCAGACGGAGGCGACCTACGAGGTGCAGGTGACGGTGCAGGCGGAGTCCGTCGGCCCCGCCCGCGACCTCCTCGTCGAGCGCCTGGAGGCGGCGGACTATCCGGTGGGCGGGATCGAGGTGGTGGAGCGCGGCGAGGACACCGTCGAGGTGGTGGCGACCCTCGTCGCCACGGCGGTGACTTCGGCCGAGCTCGATGCGGTGACGGCTTCCCTGGCGCGCATGCCCTTCGTCACCCACGCCACGTGGTCGGTGCAGACCGCCGATTGAGGGTGCGCCCGCACACCTCGAACGCACGGGGCCACATTGCCGCGGGATGATCCGCGCCCGACCTGTGAGGCAGCGGGTTCGCACGCTCCGGCTTCGGGCCGGCGACGATCCCAGATCGAGAGGATCGAACACCATGGCAGACCGGAAGAACGCGCTCATCGTCGGGGCCTCGCGCGGCCTCGGTCTCGGCCTCGTCGAGACCTTCCTGCAGCGGGGCTGGCGGGTCACCGCCACCCAGCGCTCGGCCTCGCCGGGGCTCGCGGCCCTGAAGTCCGAGGCGCTTCGCGTCGAGACCGCCGATATCGACGACGACGGCGCCGTCGCCGCCCTCCGCGAAACCCTGTCGGGTGAGCGCTACGATCTGATCTTCGTGGTCGCCGGAGTCGCGACGCAGGCGCACGATCCGCTCCACGCGGTGCCGCGCGACGTCGCCGCCCAGGTCTACCTCACCAACGCGGTGAGCCCGATCCGCTTCGCCGAGACCTTTTTGGACCGGCTCGCGCCGAAGGGGCTCGTCGCGTTCATGAGTTCGGTGCTCGGCAGCGTCGGCCTCAACGAAGCGGGCGGCTGGGAGAATTATCGCGCCAGCAAGGCGGCGCTCAACACCCTCGCGCGCAGCTTCGAGATCCGCCACCGCGACGCCGGTTTCGGCGTGGTGCTGCTGCATCCGGGCTGGGTGCGCACGGAGATGGGCGGGGCCGACGCGGACATCGACGTCGCCACCAGCGTCACCGGCCTGACCGACGTGATCGAAGGCCGTCTCGGCCGGACCGGCTGCGTCTATCTCGACTACACCGGCAAGACGCTCGACTGGTAAGGGCGCTCGACCGGTAGCGACCATGCGATCGCCCCGGATCACCGGGGCGGTCGGGTCCTACCGGCTCAGGGGCGGCCGGCCGCGCCGTTCCACGATGACGGGCGGACGGGTGCGGCGCTCGACGATGACCGTGCGCGGCGCCCGGTTCGGGCTGCCGGCGGTCAGGATGTGCTCGGGGACGCGCTCGGGCTTGGCCTTGGCGGCGGCCAGGACGTGCGGACGGATCTCGTCGGCGGTCAGGCCGATGAGACCGGCGGCGATCTCGACCTGATGCTCGACCTCGTCGGCGAGGTCCTGCGCGGCGGCCACGGCCTCCGGAATCGTCGGCGGCTCCCGGCGCACACGGATGGGCGGCAGGTCCTTGAAGGATTTCGGGATCTTCTTCACGACGGGACTCGCGCTTGGCATTCCACGATCATACGCCGATCGAGCGATATGTGCAGCGCACAAAATCGCGTCGGGCGGTTGCGCCGCGCACAGTGCTGAGGAACGCGGGCCGCCCCCCGAGCAGGGCACGCGGGACGGCAAGCAAGCGTCGAGCCGCTTGGCCGATCCGGCAGCAATGCGGCACGGTCCCAGGCCGTTGCCGCCCGCGACGGGACAGCGGATAATCCGACCATGCTCGACGCCCTGACCGACACCACCGATCCGCGCCTCACGCCCGCGCGCGCCGATCTCGCCGACATCCGCCTGCGCGGCCGGATCGCGGCGGACCGCTACGTGGCGGGAGAAGCGCGCCGGGTGGTGGTGCCGTCGTCGCCCCTGCGGCGGGCGCCCCGGTTCGATGCCGCCGTGGACACCGAGGCGGTGATGGGCGATGCGGTGACACTCTACGAGGCGGAAGAAGGCTTCGCCTGGGTCCGCCTCGGTCACGACGGCTATGTCGGCTACCTGGCGGAGGCGGCCCTGGGGCCGGTCGATCCGGCGCCGACCCACCGGATCACGGCGCTCCGGACCTTCCTGTATCCCGGCCCCGACCTGAAGCTGCCCGCCACCGGCTACCTGACCCTCGGCGCCCGCGTGGCGGTGGTGGGGCAGGCGGGCGAGTACCTTCGCCTCGCCACGGGCGACCATGTCTTCGCCGGCCATGGCGCCGCGCTTGGCCGGACGGAGCCCGATTTCGCCGGCACCGCCGAGCGCCTCGTCGGCACGCCCTACCTCTGGGGCGGACGCACCAGCCTCGGCCTCGACTGCTCGGGCCTCGTCCAGCTCTGCCTCGCCGCCGCGGGGATCGCGGCACCGCGCGATGCCGACCAGCAGGAGCGGTCCCTCGGGGAAAAGCGGCCGCCCGGCCTCGACGGCTTGCGGCGCGGCGACCTCGTGTTCTGGCGCGGCCATGTCGGGCTCATGCTCGACGCGGTCCGGCTCATCCACGCCAACGGCTTCCACATGGCGGTGGCGGTGGAGCCCCTGGCCGAGGCCGTCGCCCGCATCCGGGAGAAGAGCTACGGGCCGGTGACGGCCATCAGGCGCCTCACCCCTTCAGCCGCGTCTTGATCCGGTAGATCAGGCCGTCGCGCACGTCGCGGTAGCCGTCGAGGCGCTGGTCGCGCGACCCCTCGTGAAAATTGGTGGGGTCGGGCGTCGGCCAGTATTCCACCTCGACGGCGTTGGTGCGGGTGAGCTCCAGGGCGGCGTGGTGGGCCTCCGGCGCCAGGGTGACGATGAGGTCGAAGTTCAGGCCTTCCCACTCCTCGAGTTCGGCGAGCGTCCGCGGCTTGTGGCGCGACGCATCGATGCCGATCTCATCGAGCGCCGCCACCATGAACGGGTCGGCGGGCTCGCCCGAGCGGACGCCGGCCGACTGCACGTAGATCGATTTGCCGAAATAATGCCGCGCGATGGCCTCCGCCGCCAGCGAGCGCACGGCGTTGAAGTTGCACATGAACAGGGCCGATTGGACGCGCTTCTTCTTCGGGCCGGCCTCGTCCGCCATCCGGTCACTGCCTCCGGGCTCTCAGGCGCAATGCTCCAGGGAACGTCGCTCAGGCCTTCCAGTGCAAGGCGAAGACCAGGGTGAAGAGGCGCCGGGCCGTCTGGTGGTCGAGATCGACCTTGCCTTCGAGACGCTGTTTCAGAAGGTCGGAAGCCTCGTTGTGCAGGCCGCGCCGGCCCATGTCGATGGCCTCGATCTGGGTCGGCGAGGCCGTCTTGATGGCATTGTAGTAGCTCTCGCAGATCATCTCGTAGTCGCGGATCACCCGGCGGAACGGGGTCAGCGACAGGAGGTGCGTCATCACCGGATCGCCGGACTCGGTGCGGATGGCGAAGGCGAGCTTGCTCTCCACGAGTCCGAGGGTGAGGGCGAACGGCCCCTCGCGGCCGGGGATCGCGAAGCTGTTCTCTTCGAGGATGTCGAAGATCGCGATGGCGCGCTCGTGCTCCTGGTCGGGGTTGCCCCGGCCGATGGAATCCTCGTCGAGGGTCACCGCCACGAGGCGGTTGGGAGATTTCGGCTCCGTGGATCTGGCCGCGCCGGGCATCATCGCCTCACAGGTTCAGGCGGATGGCCACCGAGCGGGCGTGGCCTTCGAGGCCCTCCGACCGTCCCAGCGCAATGGCCGAGGGTCCGAGCGCCCGCAGGCCCTCGGGGGTGCAGCGCAGGATCGTCGTGCGCTTCATGAAGTCGAGGACGCCGAGCCCCGACGAGAACCGCGCCGAGCGGGCGGTGGGCAGGACGTGGTTGGGGCCGCCGACATAGTCGCCGATGGCTTCCGGCGTGTGCGAGCCGAGGAAGATCGCCCCGGCGTTGCGCACCTTGGCGGCCAGCGCCTCGGCGTCCGCCGTCTCGATCTCGAGGTGCTCGGGGGCGAGGCGGTCGACGAGGGGCACCGCCTCGTCGAAGTCCCGCACCACGACGACGGCGCCGTAATCGCGCCAGCTCGCCCGCGCGATCTCCTGCCGGGGCAGGGTCGTCAGCGCCCGTTCCACCGCCGCCTCGACGGCGTCGGCGAGGTCGGACGAATCGGTGACGAGGATCGATTGAGCGGCGACATCGTGCTCGGCCTGGGCCAGGAGGTCGGCCGCGACCCAGTCCGGATTGGCGTGGGCGTCGGCGAGGATCAGCACCTCGGACGGGCCGGCGATCATGTCGATTCCGACCTGCCCGAACACCCGGCGCTTGGCCGCCGCGACCCAGGCGTTGCCGGGCCCGACGATCTTCGCGACGGGCGCGATGGTCTCGGTGCCGTAGGCGAGCGCCGCCACGGCCTGGGCGCCGCCGACGCGGTAGACCTCGTGGACGCCGGCGAGGTCGGCGGCGGCGAGCACCAGGGGGTTCATCGCCCCCTCCGGCATCGGCACCACCATGACCACGCGCGGCACCCCGGCGACGCGGGCCGGGATCGCGTTCATCAGGACGGACGAGGGATAGCTCGCCGTACCGCCGGGCACGTAGAGGCCGACGGATTCGAGGCCGGTCCAGCGCCAGCCGCTGGTGACCCCGAGGGCATCCGTGCCCATGTGGTCGCCCGGCACCTGGCCCTCGTGGAAGGCCCGGATGCGCGTCGCGGCGAAGCGCAGGGCCTCCAGGGCGTCGGCCGGGCAGGCGGCGATGGCCGCCCGGATCTCGTCGGCCGTCACCCGCAGGGACGCGGCGGTGAAGGCCTCGCCGACCCGGTCGAAGCGGCGGGTGTAGTCGACGAGGGCGGTGTCGCCGCCCGCGACCACGCCGGCGATGATGCCGCGCACGGTCTCGTCGACATCCTCCGAGATCTCGCGCTTGACGGTGAGCAGGCGGGCGAAGCTGTCCGCGAAATCGGCGGCGCGGGAGTCGAGGCGGATCATGGGTTGCGTCCCTCGACGGCGGCGCGCCCGGCGGCGGCGGCCTCGTGATCGGGGCGGCCATCGACCTCCCAGACGGGCCCGAGATCCTTCATCCGCACCTCGATGCATTCGAGATCGAGCTGGATCGCGGCGTTGCCGGCGAACACCAGGGTGGCGGTGCCGGATGGGGCCTCGCCCGGCGTGAAGGTGACGGCCAGAAGTTCGAGGGGCGTCTCGGAGGGCGCGCCCGGCACGAGGCCGCGGCTGCGCACGCCGAGGACCCGCTCGAAATGCACGCCCGTCAGGCGCCGGCGCGGCGCCTCGCCGTCTTCCGCCGACCAGTCGAACCGCCGCGCCACCAGCACGAAGCGGTGGGTGTCGGTGAGGTAGGCCAGATCCTCGGCCCGCAGGATCGCGTCCTGCAGGTGGGCCGAGACGACGGCGAGGTCGTCGGCATCGAGGGCGGCGAGCTTGAGAAGCTCCATGGCGGGGGTGTCGCGCTCTTGGGTGGGGTTGGGCCGGGCCGGTCCCGGATCTGGCAACCGTCGGACCCGTAGGTAGCGAGACCGTCGGCCCACGGCAACCATGCGCCCGCGGCCCAACGCAACCAAGCGCCCGCGGCTCAACGCAACCAAGCGCCTGCGGAGCGCCCCGGCACCCGTCGGCTTTTTGCGCGGACGGACGGGCCTCGCGTCAGGGAACGACGGGTCTCAGGCCCCGTTCATCCGCATCGGTCTAGGTCTCGTGCCCAGACCCTCGGAGCTCACGCCCTGGATCCGACCGCGAGCGCGCCGGATCGGGCAGCGGGCCGGGATGACGGAAAGGACAGTTCGGTGAAGCGCATTCTCCTGGCGATCGCGACGGCCGCGACCCTCGGCACCGGCCTCGGCGCCTTCGAGGCCAAGGCCCAGTATTACGACGACGGCCCCCGGCGCTTCGAGCGCCGCTACGACGAGGACCGCTACGAGCGCCGCCGGGATCGCTACGACGACGATCGCTACGAGCGTCGCGGCCGGGGCGGACGCGGCGGCAGCGTCTGCGTCACCGCGCGCGGCAACTGCGTCACCCGTCCGGCCCCCTACAACGCGCCGTGCGGCTGCGACATCCCCGGCTTCGGCTTCAAGCGCGGCGCCGTCGGCGGCTGACGCTCCCGGCGTCGGCCCACACGGGCCGGCGCCGATGCCCGATCTCTACGAGCGGACGCGGGTGATCTCGGCGCCGCAGCGGGCGAGCTTGGCCTCCAGGGCCTCGAAGCCGCGGTCGAGGTGATAGACCCGGTTGATGCTGGTCTCGCCCTCGGCGGCCAGGCCGGCGATGACCAGCGACACCGAGGCGCGCAGATCCGTCGCCATCACGGGGGCGCCCTTGAGGCGCTCGACGCCCTCGACGATGGCGAGATCGCCCTCGAGCCGGATCCTGGCGCCGAGCCGCGCCAATTCCTGCACGTGCATGAAGCGGTTCTCGAAGATCGTCTCGCGGATGTGCGACTGGCCCTTGGCGAGGGTCATCAGCGCCATGAACTGGGCCTGCAGATCCGTGGGGAAGCCCGGGAACGGGTCCGTGGTGACATCGACGGCCGCGATGCCGCCGCCGTTGCGGCGGATGCGGATGGTGTCGGTGCCCACCGTGATCTCGGCGCCCGTGGTCGAGAGCACGTCGAGGGCCGAATGCAGCAGGTCGGCCCGGGTGTTCTCCAGGGTGACGTCGCCGCCGGTCATCGCCACCGCCATGGCGTAGGTGCCGGTCTCGATCCGGTCGGGCAGCACGTCGTGCCGCGCGCCGTGCAGGCGCGAGACGCCCTCGATGGCGATGCGCGGCGTGCCGGCGCCCTCGATCCGTGCGCCCATCTTGGTGAGGCAGGCGGCCAGATCCACCACCTCTGGCTCGCGGGCCGCGTTCTCGATGAGGGTGGAGCCGTTGGCGAGTGCGGCCGCCATCAGCGCCACGTGGGTGCCGCCGACGGTGACCTTGGGGAAGTGGATCTCGCCGCCGCGAAGTCCGTTCTTGGCGCGGGCGATGACGTAGCCGCCATCGACCTCGACGGTGGCGCCGAGGCGCTCCAGCGCCATCAGCAGGAGATCCACGGGGCGGGTGCCGATGGCGCAGCCGCCCGGCATCGAGACCCGGGCCTCGCCGAAGCGCGCCAGCAGGGGCGCGATGACCCAGAAGCTCGCCCGCATGGTCGAGACGAGCTCGTAGGGCGCCGTGGTGTCGATGACGTTGGAGGCGGTCAGCCGGATGGTCTGGCCGGTTTCCGTGGTCTGGCCCGGGCGCTTGCCCACCACCATGTGGTCGACGCCGTGATTGCCGAGGATGCGCAGGAGGGCGTTGATGTCGGCGAGCCGCGGGACGTTGCCGAGTTCCAGGGTCTCGCCGGTCATCAGGCTGGCGATCATCAGGGGCAGGGCCGCGTTCTTGGCGCCCGAGATCGGGATCACGCCGTTGAGCGGCCTGCCGCCGATGATGGTGATGCGGTCCATTGTCGTCAAACCTTGCGCTCGGGTCCCGCGTCCCGCGGACGTCGGACCGGTCTCGTGGAGAGCCCGCGGCCCGCCTTCGGTGTCGTTGAGCCGGCGTATACGTCAGTTTTGTCGGAAAAGGGATGCGGTCCCGCTCAGGCCGGATCGTCCTCGGGCGGCTCCGCCGGATCACCGTCCCGGCCCCCTGCGCGTGTCCCTTGCGCCCCTGGCCGGACCTCTTCCAGAACCTCCTCCGGCGCCTCGGAGCGGCCGCGCACCTGCAGCTTGCGCCGTCGCAGGTTCTCCCGCAGGGCCGCCTTCAGGCGCTCGGTCCGCTTGTCCGTCTGCTCGGTCATGGCTCTCGGGTCGGCTTCACGCGACGCATCGTCACCACGGCGACGGGCCGGCTGTCCATCCCCACCGTCCACCGGCCCAACCCGCACCGTCAAGCTGCAGACCAGGGCTGCGGTTGTCGACTTGAACCAATTCCAAGTTCGCCTGTATCGTGCCGACCGCGCTGGAGGAGCCAGCCACGACGCGCGGCGTTCGATGTCTCCGGATCGGGGACAGCGACACCTTGCCGAAACCAAACGCGAAGACCCCGTCTGGCATAAGGGTCCGCGCGGAAACGATCCCGCCAGAGGCCGCGATCCCACCGCCGGCCAATCAGCCCAAGCGTGAAGGACGGATGCCCGTGAACCGGATGCCCGCGACGAGCGAGATCACCGAGACCCGCAAGACCCGGAAGACCACCGAGACCCGTCCGGGCCAGGGCCGGGCCGATTACGACGCCCATTTCCGCACGGCCCTCGACCGCCTGCACACCGAGCGCCGCTACCGCGTCTTCGCCGATATCGAGCGCATCGCCGGACGATTCCCGACGGCGAACTGGCGCAAGCCCGATGGCGGGACGTCCGAAATCACCGTCTGGTGCTCGAACGACTACCTCGGCATGGGCCAGCATCCCGACGTGGTGAACGCCATGACGCAGACGGCGGCGCGCTGCGGCGTGGGCGCCGGCGGCACCCGCAACATCGCCGGCAACAATTCACCCCTGGTGGATCTGGAGCGCGAACTCGCCGATCTGCACGGCAAGGAAGCCGGCCTCGTCTTCACCTCGGGCTACGTCTCGAACCAGGCCGGCATCTCGACCATCGCCAAGCTGCTGCCGAACTGCCTCATCCTCTCGGACGCGTTCAACCACAACTCGATGATCGAGGGCGTGCGTCACTCGGGCTGCGAGAAGCGCATCTTCCGCCACAACGATCTCGCGCATCTCGAAGAGCTTCTGATCGCGGCGGGCGACCGCCCGAAGCTGATCGCCTTCGAGTCCGTCTATTCCATGGACGGCGACGTGTCCGACATCGCGGCCATCTGCGACCTCGCCGACCGTTACGGCGCCATGACCTACCTCGATGAGGTCCACGCCGTCGGCCTCTACGGGCCGCGCGGCGGCGGCATCTCCGAGCGCGACGGCGTGATGCACCGGGTCGACGTCATCGAGGGGACGCTGGCCAAGGGCTACGGCTGCGTCGGCGGCTACATCACCGGCTCCACCGTCCTGTGCGACGCCGTGCGCAGCCACGCGCCGGGCTTCATCTTCACCACCGCCCTGCCGCCGGCCATCGCGGCCGCCGCCCGCGCCTCCGTGCGCTATCTCAAGCGCTCGAACGTCGAGCGCGAGGCGCACCAGCGTCAGGCCAACCGCACCAAGATGGCGCTCGAAGCCGCCGGCCTGCCGGTGCTGCACACCCAGACCCACATCGTGCCCGTGATGGTGGGCGATGCCGAGCTGTGCAAGGCGGCGGCCGACCACCTGCTGGAACACCACTCCATCTACATCCAGCCGATCAACTACCCGACGGTGCCGCGCGGCACCGAGCGCCTGCGCATCACGCCCTCGCCGTTCCACGACGACGCCAAGATCGCCAAGCTGACGGCGGCGCTCATGGAAACCTGGGACACCCTCGACCTGCCCCGCGCCGGCACCGTGTTCGTGGAAGCCGCCGAGTAGGGCTTTCCGCAGCATCGGCCTTTGCCGAAAACCGGATACCACTTTTCGGGCCGATGCTCAGTTCAACCGCCAGAGGGCGAAGTTGAGAATGGTCGCGAAGCCGACCCAGGCGGCATAGGGCACGAGCAAACCGGCGGCGAGGCGGTCGAAGCGCCAGGACAGGCGGATGGTCCAGAGGATCATCACGAACATCGCTGCCGAGACCACCACGCCCGTCCCGATGGCATGGGCGGCGAAGAACGTCGGGGTCCAGGCGGCGTTGAGGGCGAGCTGCACCGCGAAGGCGATGACCGCCAGCCGCCAGCCCTCCCGGGTCGGTCCGGTGCGCGGCATGGCGCCGAGCAGCCGCCAGGCCGAGACGGCGATGAGGCCGTAGAGGATGGTCCACGCCAGGGGGAACGCCCAGTTCGGCGGATTGAAGGACGGCTTGGTCAGGCCCGCGTACCAGCCCTCGATGTTAGGCCCCGTCGAGAGCGACCCGATCACGCTGGTGACGAGCACGGGCAGGATCGCCGCCGCCAGACGGGGATAGCGGGACAGGGCCGGCCTGTCGGGCACATGCGGGGTGGCGGTCATCCGTCTCGACGTCCTGGTTTCATTGTCGCTGGGCGGCCAAAGTCTCTCGTCGGCCAAGATCTCTGGTCGGCCAAGATCTCTGGTCCGCCGGGAAGGCTGCCGGGGTGCCCGTGCTTCGGAGGCTGGCATCGGAACGCTGTTCGATCAGCCATGGTTTCATGAGGCCAGCCCCCCGGCCCGGACCGTGCGACGGGTCTGGGTCACGGGGCCGGTGTCGTCGCCAGGGCGGCTTCGCGGGGCCCTTTACGGACCTTCCCAGACCTGACGAAAACGGAGGGACCTCATGCCGGACGACACCGCCCCCCGCCCTTTCCGCGCCCGCAGCCTCGCGGCCCAGGCCATGGGGCGGATCGAGCCCGTGACCCGGGCGGTGGTGGCCCCGCTCCACGTCTCCACCACCTTCCTGCGCGATCCCGACAACGGCTATGCCTCGGGCTTCTCCTATGCCCGGCCCGACAACGCCACCGTGCGCGAGGCCGAGGCCGTCATCGCCATGCTGGAGGACGCCCCGGCCGGGGCGCTGCTGTTCGGCTCCGGCATGGCGGCGGCCACGGCCGTGTTCACGGCCCTGGAACCCGGCGACCACGTGCTCGCCCCCACCGTCATGTACTGGGCCCTGAAACGCTGGCTCCGCGACGAGATGCCCCGCCGGCGGATCGCCATCGACTTCGTCGCCATGGACGACCTCGATGCCCTACGCGCCGCCCTGCGTCCGGGCACGACGAAGCTCGTCTGGATCGAAACGCCGGGCAACCCGCTGTGGACCGTCACCGACATCGCCGCCGCCGCGCGCCTTGCCCACGCGGCCGGGGCGCGGCTCGCGGTGGATTCCACCGCCGCCTCGCCGATTCACACCCGGCCCCTGACCCTGGGGGCCGACATCGTGATGCATTCGGCCACAAAAATCCTCAACGGGCATTCGGACGTGGTCGCGGGCGTCCTCGCCGGGGCCGAGGCGGACGCGTTCTGGGCGCGGCTCGTCACGATCCGCGCCGGGGGCGGCGCCATCCTGGGGCCGTTCGAGGCCTACCTGCTGATGCGGTCCTTACGCACCCTGCCCCTCCGGGCCGCCGCCCAATCGGCCGCGGCCGCAGACCTCGCCCGGCGCTTCCAGGCGCATCCCGCGGTGCGTGCCGTGCTCTATCCGGGCCTGCCCGATGATCCCGGCCACGCGGTGGCCGCGCGCCAGATGGCGGGGGGCTTCGGCTTCATGCTGTCGATCCGGATCGCGGCGGGCGAGCAGGCGGCCATCGCCGCCGCCGCCCGGGTACGCCTGTGGAAGCGGGCGACGTCGCTGGGCGGCGTCGAGAGCCTCATCGAGCACCGGGCCTCCGTCGAGGGGCCGGACTCGCCCTGCCCGCCCGACCTCCTGCGCCTGTCCGTGGGGATCGAGGATGTCGACGATCTGTTCGGGGATCTCGACGACGCCCTGCGCGGGGGAGATGCGCCGGCCGTGCCGTGATTTTCTCAACCTTGCAGGGGGCCAATGGCAGGGCATCGCGTTGTTGGTCAGAGATCACCCTGAAAGACCGGCGATGACGAATACCCAATCCCTGCTGACCGGACTCGCGGCCCTGCTGCTGATGGGAGCCCCCGTCCTGGCGGCGGACGGCCCGCCGAATCTCGACATCGAGCAGACCTGCAAGTCCGCCGCCTCGGCCGGCGTCAACGACAACGCGAGCCAGGACGGCTGCCTGCGTTCGGAACGTTCGGCCCATGACGAGGTCAAGCGCCGCTGGGGCGAGTTCACCCCGGCGGCCAAGCGCCAGTGCGAGAAGCAGTTCGAGGCCGGCGGGTTTCCCTCCTACGTCGAGATGGTGACCTGCCTCGAACTCGCCAGCGGCACGGGCCTGAAGTCGAACGGCAAGCAGGGGGGCGACAGCGTCACCAAGGAGCCGGGTCCGAGCCAGCGCACGGACCCCATCGAGGTGCTCGGCAAGCCGGCGCAGTGAGCCCCACTCACGACACCGGCGCCTCACTGGCCCGCAGGGCCGCCGTCTCGGCGAGGGCCGGCCGGTCCGGGCGAACTTCGGCGCCGCCCCGGGACTGCGCCAGGGCGACGAGGTCGGGCGCGCGATCCGTGTCGTCGACGGTGAGGAACAGACCCCGCTCCTGCGCCCGCCGGCCGAGATCGGCCCGGCTGGTCAGGACGCTCTGGGCCGGGCTCGACAGGAGCCCGAGGGCCACGGGCGCCATCCACAGGGCGAGCCACGGGTCGGCCGCATAGGCTAGGATTCCGGCGAGCAGGGCACCGGCCACGAGGGTGTCGACCTGGAGCCGGCAGGCTTCCGCCCAGGGCACCTGGCGGTCGTCGCGAACCTGCGCATCCCAGCGCACCACGCGCCCGACGAAGGTGGTGGCGACGGCACCCGCCGCGAACAAGGTCATCACCGGCCAGAGCAGCACCCACACCACCTGCTCCAGGGCTGCGCTCTTCAGGAGCGAGGCGGTGCCGCCGAAGGCCGCCCTGCGTTCGGGCGAGGCGAGGACATGGCCGAGGCTCAGGAGTTTCGGGAGCGCCAGGACGGTCAGCACCACCAGCGCCAGGGCATGGGCGGCCGCCCCCGTGCCGGTGAGGCCGTAGCCCAGGAGGCCGAGGTCGCCGGTCGCCGCGGCCTGGACGGTGCCCAGGGCCAGGAACGCCACCCAGAGCGGACAGGCCATGTAGGAGAGGATGCCGACGGCGAGATGCCAGCGGCTGGCGGGGCGCAGGCCCGGCATGGGGACGACGCGCAGATGCTGCATGTTGCCCTGGCACCAGCGGCGCTCGCGGCCGAGGAGATCGACGAGGTTCGTCGGCATCTCTTCCCAGGTGCCGCCCATCTCGGGCAGCAGGCGCACCTCCCAGCCGGCCCGGCGGAGCAGCGCCCCCTCGACGATGTCGTGGCACAGGATCTCGCCGCCGAGCGGCGCCTTGCCGGGCAGCACCGGCAGTTCGGCGTTGTTGGCGAAGGCCTCGACCCGCAGAATCGCGTTGTGGCCCCAGTAGCTCCCATCGGGCCCCTGCCACGTCTCAAGGCAGCGGATCGAGAGCGGCGCGTAGAGACGCACGGCGAATTGCTGGATGCGGGCGAACAGGGTGTCGCGGCCGGTGGCGTAGCTCACGGTCTGGATCAGGCCGACGCGGGGGCTCTCCTCCATGAGTCGGGCAAGGCGGCGCATGGCCGCCCCGGTCATCAGGCTGTCGGCGTCGAGGACGATCATGAAGTCGTATTCAGCGCCGTAGGTGCGGCAGAACTCGGCGATGTTGCCGGCTTTCCGCCCGGCATTGTCCCGGCGGCGGCGGTAGCGCAGGCGCGGCAGGCCCGCACCGTTCTGGGCCGCCCAGGCGGTGATGCGGGAAAACTCGTGCTCCTCCAAAGCCGCGATGGCGCCGTCGCGGGTGTCGGACAGGACGAACAGATCGATGTCGGAGCCGTCGCCGCCCTCGCGCTGGAGCGAGCGGGCCATGACCCTCAGCGCCGCGAACACCGCCACGGCGTCCTCGGCATGGATGGCGACCACGGCGGCCGTTCGGCTCCGGCCGGAGGCCTTCGCCGGCACGGTCAGGGAGCGGATTTCGAGGTCCGACTTCGCCCTGTCGCCGAGGCCGTCCGCGACGAGGCCGTAGACGTACTGCCAGGCGACGAACGACTGCCAGGCCATCACCAGGCAGAACAGGACGAGGACGGCGCCGGCGAGCCACCCGGCCGGCGGGCCGTAGGCCATGGTCGCCAGGGTCGCGATGAGGGCGGCCATCGCCAGGGTCGGCAGCGCCAGCATCAGCCGACGCCCGAGCAGGGATCGCTCCGAATCCGATCCGTTCGGGATTTCGCGGCCTGGGATTTCGACTACGGGAGCGTCGTGCGACAACCGCTGGGACATGGGACGCGGGACTCTCGTGCGAGGGGAGCCGAGCGATGCCCGATCACGGGGACAGGCACACGATGGGCGATGGCAACGGTGGGGACGGGAACGGGCAGACCGGCCCCGTCTCGCGGCGGCAAGCCCTTCGGACGCTCGGCGCGGCCACGGGCATGCTCCTGCCTAGTATCACCGATCTGAATGCCGTCCGAACGCTGGCCGCCCCCCTCCCCGACCGGGCGACGCCCATGACCTTCGCCGATCTCGCCGAGCGGGCGAAGGCGCTCGCGGCGGCGCCCTACCGGCCGCATCCCGACGACCTGCCGCCCGCCCTCAAGGCCCTGACCTACGATGCCTACCGGGCGATCACCTTCCGCCCCGCGGCGAGCCCGCGCCAGGGCGCCCACTTCTCGGCCCAGCTGTTCCATCGCGGCTTCCTGCAGGCGAAACGGGTGGACCTCTACCTGCAACCGGCCGACGGCCCCGCCAGACCCATCGCCTACGGCTCGGATCTGTTCGACCTCGGCCCAACCCTGCAGGGGCAATCCTTCCCGGCCGACCTCGGCTTCGCGGGCTTTCGCCTGCACTACGCCTTCGACGGTTCCCGGCCGGACACGCAGGAAGAATTCCTCGTCTTCCTCGGGGCCTCGTATTTCCGCCTGCGCGGCAAGGGCCAGGAATACGGCCTGTCGGCGCGGGGCGCGGCCATCCGCACGGGCGGACCGGGCGCGGAGGAATTTCCGGACTTCACCGCATTCTGGATCTGCGAACCGAAGGACGACGCCCGCACCATCGACGTGCTGGCGCTCCTCGAATCGCCGAGCCTGACGGGGGCCTACCGCTTCGTCGTGGCGCCGGGCGATCCCTCCATCATGCGGGTCGAAGCCGCCCTCCACCCCCGAACCGCCATCGACCGCCTCGGGCTGGCGCCCCTCACCAGCATGTTCCTGCACGGGCAGAACGGGCCGGGCGCGCCGGGCGCCGAGCCCTTCGACGATTTCCGGCCCCAGGTCCACGATTCCGACGGCCTCGCCGTGGCGACGCGGGGCGACCGGATGTGGCGGCCCCTGGTGAACGGGCGCCGTGACCCGCAGGTCTCGGCCTTCGCCGTCGATCCCCTCGACGGGTTCGGGCTGCTCCAGCGCGAGCGGAATTTCGGCGCCTATCTCGACGTCCAGGCCCGTCACGAACTCCGGCCGGGCCTGTGGGTGACCCCGGAAGCGGGGTTCGGGGCCGGCGCCGTGCAACTCTTCGAGATCCCGTCGCGCGAGGAGTACATGGACAACATCGTGGCGGCCTTCGTGCCGGCCGCCCCCATCACGGCGGGAACGGTCCTATCCCCGCGCTACACCCTGACCACGGTGGGCGCGGAGCCCACGGGCGTCGTACCGGGGACCCTGGCCCGCGTGGTCTCGACCCGCGTCGGCTCGGCCGAGCGCCTGCGCCCGACGACACCACCGAGCCCGGGCCGGCGCCTCTACGCGGTGGATTTCGAAGGCCCCGGCCTGCCGCGCGACCCGGCCTCCGCTCTCACCGCCGACATCTCGGCGAGCGCCGGTACCCTGGTGGACCCGTTCATCGAGTTCGTGCCCCAGACCGGGGGCTGGCGCCTCTACGTCGAGTGGCGCCCGCCCGCCACTCGGCCGCCCGGCGACGTGGTGCTGCGCGCCCGTCTGCTCGGCGAGGGCCGGGCGATCACGGAGACCTGGGACGCGGCGGCCTGAAGGCCGCCGCGGGTCAGGGGGCTGGGGCGCGCTTGCGCAGGACCGTGTCGCCTCGAAACACGAACTTCTGGGCGCGCTTGCCGGTGTCCACCTCCGTGGTGAAGACGTTGCCCTTCGAATCGATAGCGAGGTTGTGGACCCAGTGGAAATCGCCGGCCATGCGGCCGTTGCGGCCGAAGGCGCCGACCACTTCGCCGGTATCGCGCTTCAAGGTGCGGACCTCGTTGTTGGCGCCGTCGGCGTTAAGGAGGTAGGTCTGCTCGGCGTCGGGCCACAGGGCGAGTTCCCAGACCGAGCCATTGGCGCGGGTGTTCTTCTCGACGAAGAACTCCTTCACGAAGCGACCGTCCTTGTGAAACACTTGCACCCGGTCGTTGGCGCGGTCGCAGATGTAGACGAGGCCGTCGCGGGCGATCTGCACGCAGTGGACGGGATTGCGGAACTGCTGGGCCGGGGCGGCGGCCGGATCGTAGGGCGGCAGGGCCTCGTCCGTCGGTGGCTTGCCGTAGGCGCCCCACATCCGCTTGAACGCGCCGGTCTCGGCGTCGAACACGATGACCCGGTGGTTGTAGTAGCCGTCAGCCACGTAAAGTTCGTTGGTCTCCGGGTCCACCTGCATGGCGGCGGGCCGGCCGAGACGGGTGGTGTCGAGGCTGTTGGTCTGCGGACCCTGTTTGCCGATCTGCAGGACGAACTTGCCCTCCGGCGTGAACTTCAGGATCAGCCCGTCCTGCTCGCCGTTTCCGGCGAGCCAGACGAAGCCCTTGTGATCGATGTGGATGCCGTGCTCGTTCTGCGGCCAGTCGTAGCCCTCCCCCGGGCCGCCCCAGGACCGGATCAGGCTGCCGGCCTGATCGAACACCAGCACCGGCGGGGCCGGCACGCAGCACTTGGTGCGCGGAGGGGTGAGGCTCGCGGCCTTCTCGTCGTCGGTGAGGGTGCGGGGGCGCTGCACCACCCAGATGTGGTCCTCGGCATCCACGGCGACGCCGGAGGCCTGACCCATGATCCAGTTGTTCGACAGGGTTTTAGGCCAGGCCGGATCGACCTGGAACGTCGGCGGTTCCGCCGCGGCTGCCCCCGTGAGCGCGAGCCACAGCACGGCGAGCCCAAGCCCGAGCTTCATGACGACCTCCCCAAAGCGTTTGTTGTTGGACGAAAGTGTCTGCCGGGATCGCGGCGTTGTCCAGGATAGCGTGGGCGGTTTGACCGCCCGGCGCGGCGCCCTGTAGACACCCCGGCCCCACCGGGAGACGCTGCATGGCCGCCATCAACGCAATCCTCGCCGCCGAACTCGGCGTGGCCGAGTGGCAGGTGAAGGCCGCCGTCGACCTTCTCGACGGGGGCGCCACGGTCCCGTTCGTGGCGCGCTACCGCAAGGAAGTCACCGGCACCCTCGACGACACGCAGCTGCGCACCCTCGAGGAGCGCCTGTCGTATCTCCGCGAGCTGGAGGCGCGGCGGGCGGCGGTGCTGGAGAGCATCGAGGCCCAGGGCAAGCTCGACGGGTCCCTGCGTGCCCGCATCCTCGCCGCCGACACCAAGGCGCGGCTGGAGGACCTCTACCTGCCGTTCCGGGTGAAGCGCCGCACCAAGGCGCAGATCGCCCGCGAGGCCGGACTCGGGCCCCTGGCGGAGGCCGTCCTGGCCCGGCCCGACCAGGCGCCGGAGGCGGCGGCCAAGTCTTATATTGATGCGGGCAAGGGCGTCGCCGATGCGGACGCCGCCCTGGAAGGGGCACGCGCGATCCTCATGGAGCGCTTCAGCGAGGATCCGGAGCTGGTTGGGTCCTTGCGCGAGACCGGCTGGCAGCGCGGCCGCATGGTCGCCACGGTGAAGAAGGGCAAGGCGGCGGCGGGTGAAAAATTCGCCGACTATTTCGAGTTTACCGAGCCCCTGACCCGCCTGCCCTCGCACCGCATCCTCGCCCTGTTCCGTGGTGAGAAGGAGGAGGTTCTCGACCTCGACCTGACCGATGCCGTGGGCGATGCGCCGGCCAAGGGCCAACCCTCCGCGCAGGAACTGCGCATCGCAAAAACCTTCGGCGTGCGCGACGGCGGCCGACCGGGCGACGCGTTCCTCATGGAGACCGTGCGTCGGACGTGGCGGACGAAGCTCAAGCCCAGCATCGACACGGACCTGCGCGCCCGCCTCTGGGCCGTGGCCGAGGCCGGTGCGGTCGGGGTGTTCGCAGGCAACCTGCGCGACCTGCTGCTCGCCGCACCCGCCGGCGCCCGCCCGACCCTCGGCCTCGATCCGGGTTTTCGCACGGGCGTGAAGGTCGCCGTGGTCGATGCCACCGGCAAGGTGGTGGCCACGGACACGATCTATCCGCACGAGCCGCGCCGGGACTGGAACGGCGCCCTGATGGCCCTGGCGAAGCTGTGCCGGGCGCACGGGGTCGACCTCGTCGCCATCGGCAACGGCACCGCCTCGCGCGAGACCGACAAGCTCGCCGCCGAACTCATCGCCAAGCAGCCCGAACTCAAGCTCACCAAGGTGATGGTCTCGGAGGCCGGCGCCTCGGTCTACTCGGCCTCGGCCTATGCCAGCGCCGAACTGCCCGACCTCGACGTGTCGATCCGCGGCGCCGTCTCCATCGCCCGGCGCCTGCAGGACCCGCTCGCCGAACTCGTGAAGATCGAGCCGAAGGCCATCGGCGTCGGGCAGTACCAGCACGATCTGGCGGAGGGAAAGCTGTCCCGCTCCCTCGATGCCGTGGTGGAGGATTGCGTGAACGGGGTCGGCGTCGACGTGAACACCGCCTCCGCGCCCCTGCTCGCCCGGGTGTCCGGCCTCACCGAGCGGGTCGCCTCCAACATCGTCGTCCACCGCGATGCCAACGGCCCGTTCCGCAGCCGGGTCGCCCTCAAGAAGGTCGCGGGCCTCGGGCCGAAGGCCTACGAGCTCGCCGCCGGCTTCCTGCGCATTCGCGACGGGGCCGACCCCCTCGACGCGTCCGGCGTTCACCCGGAGGCATACCCGGTGGTGCGCCGGATTCTCGCCGCCGCCGGCCAGCCGATCCAGGCGGTCATCGGCAATGCGGGCACGCTGCGCGGCCTCGACCCGAAGAAATTCACCGACGCGACCTTCGGCCTGCCCACGGTCACCGACATTCTCTTGGAGTTGGAGAAGCCCGGCCGCGATCCGCGCCCGGCCTTCCGCACGGCCACCTTTCAGGACGGCGTGGAAAAGATCACCGACCTCAAGCCCGGCATGCGCCTCGAGGGCGTGGTCACCAACGTCGCCGCCTTCGGCGCCTTCGTGGATATCGGCGTGCACCAGGACGGGCTGGTGCACATCTCGGTGCTGGCCGACCGCTTCGTGAAGGACCCGCGCGACGTGGTCAAACCCGGCGACGTGGTGCAGGTGCGCGTCGTCGAGGTCGATCCGGGCCGCAAGCGCATCGCCCTCTCCATGCGCTCGGACGATGGGGAAAGCGCCCGCCCCGGCCGGCGCGCGGAGTCCCCGGCACCGGCACGGATGCAGTCGGCTCCGCCGCCGCCGAAGGCCGGAGGGGAACCCGGTGGCGCCATGGCGGACGCCCTGCGTCGGGCGGCCGAATCCAAGCAGCGGCGCTGAGCGCCTATTCCTGCCCCGCCACCTGCTGGTCGTCGCGGGCGCGGTGCAGGAGGAAGATCGACAGCACCATGACGAGGATGAGCCCGGCGAGCACGCCGAGCTCGATCATCGAGGCGCGAAACAGCGCCTCGCGCTCCGGCGTCAGCGGACCGTGCATCACCTCGGACGATTGCAGGGTGATCACCAGCACCCGCCGGATCGAGGCGATGAGCCCGACGATGAGGAACGGCTCGCAGGTGAGCTTGCCCGAGCGCATGGAGACCCGCACCGTGTGCAGGATCTCCACCAGCATCAGCAGGAACAGGAGCCGGTCGACGATCTCGAGGAGCTTGGCCGATCCGCCGAGTTCGCGGATCGCCCCGACGAGGAGGCCGGTGGCGTCCACGAGCGCCAGGATCGCCGTCGCCGCCAGCAGCACCCCGAGCACGGCGTAGACCGCGTGCTCCGTGTGCATGAACAGAAAGCCCGAGGCCCGCGTGAGCCGGCTTTCCCCGTCCGCGTCGTCCGCCATGGCGTACCCACCCCGGCGCCGGGTTCGATCACCGGTCGCAGGACGGATTAGGCAGGCAAAGCGGCGCGCTGTCGAGTGCCGCGGGCATCAGTGGAAAAATGGAAGCACGTGCGGGGCGTAGAGGCCGAAGCCGAGCATGGCCAACCCGGCGAGGCCGATGAAGGCACCGCCGAAGACCAGGGCCGAGATGCCGGTGATCACCTCGGCCGAGGCCAGCACGATGCCGATTTGGAAGGCCGCCGAGCCGAACTCGTAATGGTGGTAGCGGTGGAGCGCCTTGTCGCGGACCTCCTGGGCGTGCCGGGCCTTCTCGCTGAGTTCCTTGCGCCCCTCGCCGGTGGTGGGCTCGCTGTCCCAGCGGGCCATGGTCTTGGCCCACTCGGCGCGCTTGGCCTTGATCGCTTCCGAATTCGCGGCGTCCGGCGGCAGCAGGGCCAGGGTCTCGTCGGCGGTCTTGAGAATCGTGCCGCGGATGGTGCGGGCCTGGAAGTAGGCCCACTGGTTCGACGATTCGACGTTGGCGCTGAGCGCCTCCGTCTGCGCACCCTTGGCCAGGGTCTCGGCGAGCGCCAGGAACAGCGCCAGCACCGAGATCAGCAGCGCCACGCGCTTGTTGGAACTCCCACCGCCACCGTGACCACCCGACATGCTGCCCCCTCGATTCGACGGCCGCAGTCACAGCCGATCCGGGGGGCAAGCGCAACCACAAACAAGCGCCCCCCGTGAATCGGAGGGCGCCGCTTCGGGGCCCTCCGCCTCAGGGCTTCTTGGGCTCGGCCTTCGGCTCGGCCGGGGCGGCGGCCGTGCGCTCGACCTTGGCGGCCTCGCGCAGCTTGAGGATGAGATCCTGCTGGGTCTTGCGGGTGATGTACTGCTCGACCTGCTCCTTCATCTCGGCGAAGGTCGGTACCGGCTTCACCCGCTTCTCCTCGACCTTGATCACGTGCCAGCCGAACTGGGTCTTGATCGGGTCCGAGACCTGACCGGCACTGAGCTTGAACGCCGCCTCGGCGAAGGGGGCGACCATGCGCTCCTTGGTGAACCAGCCGAGATCGCCGCCCTCGGCCTTCGAGCCCGGGTCCTTCGAGGCCTCGCCCGCGACCTTGGCGAAGTCTTCGCCACCCTTGATCCGCGCGGCGATCTTCTTCGCGTCGTCCTCGTTGTCGACGAGGATGTGGCGGGCATGAACCTCTTCGTCCGGCTTCATCGCCTTCACGGTCTGCTCGTAGAGGGCCTTGGCGGCCTCCGGCGTCACCGCCTTCTTGGCCTCGCGCTCGAGGTATTCATCGAGGAGAAGCTTATCGCGAAAATAGGCGAGCTTGCGCTGGAACTCCGGCGTCTCGGCCACCTTGGCCGCGTCGGCGGCCTGGGCGCCGACCTTGAGGTCGACCATGTAGTCGACCAGGAGGTTCTTCTTCTGAGCGTCGTCCACGCCCGGCAGGGACAGGGCCGGATCGTCCGAAGCGATGGCGAGGTCGCCCTGGGTGATCGGGGCGCCGTTCACCTTCGCCACCACCGTCTCGGGCGCCACGACGGCTGCCGTCGGCGCGGGGGCGGCGGGCTGCTGCGCGTGAACGCCGGCCAGGGGCGTGGCCAGGATCAGCGCCAAGGCGCTGGTGCGTGCGCTCGTGCGCAGGAGGGCGGGGGTGATGGGCATCGCGGCGTCCTTCGGGAATGGCACCCCGCCGCATCCCCGACGTCTGAATGGTCGGGATCGGTGCGAGGCGGTGGCGGCCGGAAGGGCCGCGCGTTTCGCGCCGACACAGGTGGCGTGCGGCGGACCCGAAGACAAGCAGGGCGGCCCCCGATCCGTCGCATCCGCACGGTCGCGGCGAGGCGGCGTTAACGGGTCCGGCCGTAAGCCTTCGATCGGTTCGTTCCGGGGAGATGTCGCGTGCGTGCAAATCCGGTCACCCTCGGTTTGATCCTCCTCGGAGCGATCCCGGCCCTGGCCGCCTCGGACGCCGAGGCACGCGGGCGCCGCGGCGCGGGGATCGCCTTCGTCCCCACCGCCACCGGCAGCATCCGCTCCGCGCCGGCGGGCCGGGCGGCGCGTGAGGAACCCGCCGCGAGCCTGGCGATGCCGCGCCCGACCCCGCCCGTTGCCGCCCCGGTCGCCGCAGCCCAGATTGCTGCAGCCCAGGTCGCCGCAGCCACGGTCGTGACCGCATCCGGCCGGGACGCCCGCACGGCGCAGGCCTGGTGCGGCAAAGGGCGGATCGTCGGCTCCGGCGCGGGATTCTGCGAGATCAACTGACCGCTCGCGGCGGGCGCGCTCGGAAGGGGCCCAACGGCATCGGCGCGAACGCGGCGCCCCTGCGCATTCTTCCCCCTGTTCCTTCTCCGGCGGCTGACCGGCGACACCTCACGGCGACGATCGACAGGCGCGGCTCTTTCGGATGCGTCGGGCAATATTTACCTCTATAAGCCCGGCCAACATTCGCCTTCACGCTTTTCGATCGACCGTAGGTTCACGATGCTCGGTGCCCTCGCCAAGAAGATTTTCGGCTCGTCCAACGACCGGCGCGTGAAGGGCTACCGTCCCCGTGTGGCCGAAATCAACGCCCTGGAACCGCAGCTGGCCAGCCTGTCCGACGCAGACCTGCGCGCGCGCACCGACATGCTCAAGGGCGAGCTCGCCGCCGGCAAGTCCCTCGACGACATCCTGATTCCGGCCTTCGCCACCGTCCGCGAAGCCGCCAAGCGCGCCCTCGGCCAGCGCCACTTCGACGTGCAGCTCATCGGCGGCATGGTCCTGCACGAGAGCGGCATCGCCGAGATGCGCACGGGCGAGGGCAAGACCCTGGTGGCGACCCTGCCGGTCTACCTCAACGCCCTCTCGGGTCTCGGCGTCCATGTGGTGACCGTGAACGACTACCTCGCCTCGCGCGACGCCGAGTGGATGGGCCGGGTCTACCGCTTCCTCGGCCTCACCGTCGGCACCATCGTCCACGGCCTCGACGACGAGCAGCGCAAAGAGGCGTATGCCTGCGACATCACCTACGGCACCAACAACGAGTTCGGGTTCGATTATCTTCGCGACAACATGAAGTACGAGCTCGGCCAGCTCGCCCAGCGTGGCCACAATTTCGCGATCGTGGACGAGGTCGATTCGATCCTCATCGACGAGGCGCGGACCCCACTCATCATCTCCGGCCCGGTGGATGACCGCTCGGAGCTCTACGTCTCCGTCGATGCCCTGATGCCCCACCTGGACAAGGAGCATTACGACCTCGACGAGAAGCAGCGCACGGTCTCGCTCACCGAGAGCGGCAACGAGTTCATCGAGGACCTGTTGCGCGGGGCGGACCTGCTGAAGGAGGGCGACCTCTACGACGCCCACAACGTCTCCCTCGTCCATCACGTGAACCAAGCCCTGCGCGCCCACACCCTGTTCACCCTGGACAAGGACTACATCGTCAAGAACGACGAGGTGGTGATCATCGACGAGTTCACCGGCCGCATGATGCAGGGCCGGCGCTACTCGGAAGGCCTGCACCAGGCCCTGGAGGCCAAGGAGCGGGTCACGATCCAGCCCGAGAACCAGACGCTGGCCTCGATCACCTTCCAGAACTACTTCCGCCTCTATTCCAACCTCGCCGGCATGACCGGCACGGCCTCGACGGAGGCCGACGAGTTCGCCGAGATCTACAAGCTCGAGGTGGTCGACATCCCGACCAACAAGGAGGTCGAGCGCGTCGACGAGGACGACGAGGTTTACCGGACGGTGGGCGAGAAGTACGACGGCATCATCGCGGAGATCGAGAAGGCGCATGCGCGCCATCAGCCGATCCTCGTCGGCACCGGCTCCATCGAGAAGTCGCAGCATCTCGCCGAGATGCTGACCAAGGCCGGCTTCACGCCCCTCGACTACTCGGACCTCAATGCCCTCACCGACGTCTACGCCGCCGCCCGCGAGGGTCGGGTGACGAAGCGCTTCGCCGTGCTCAACGCCCGCTTCCACGAGCAGGAGGCCTACATCGTGGCGGAGGCCGGCGTGCCCGGCGCCATCACCATCGCGACCAACATGGCCGGGCGCGGCACCGACATCAAACTCGGCGGCAACGTCGAGATGCGCGTCGAGAAGGAACTCGCGGGCATCCCCGAGGGCGCCGAGCGCGACGCCAGGATCGAGGCGATCAAGGCCGAGATCGCCGAGTACCGCGAAAAGGTGCTGGCCTCGGGCGAGCCGGCCGACCCGGAGGCGGGCCGCAAGAAGGCCCTGCCCGGCGGCCTCTACATCATCGGCACCGAGCGCCACGAATCGCGGCGCATCGACAACCAGCTGCGCGGCCGCTCCGGCCGCCAGGGCGATCCCGGCCGCTCGAAGTTCTACCTGTCGCTCCAGGACGACCTCATGCGGATCTTCGGGTCCGACCGCATGGACGGCATGCTGACGCGCTTGGGGCTCGAGCAGGGCGAGGCGATCATCCACCCCTGGATCAACAAGGCCATCGAGAAGGCGCAGCAGAAGGTTGAGGCGCGCAACTTCGACATGCGCAAGAACGTGCTCAAGTACGACAACGTCATGAACGACCAGCGCAAGGTGGTGTTCGAGCAGCGTCGCGACTTCATGGGCCAGGAGAGCGTGCGCGACACCGTCGACGAGATGCGCCACGGCGTCGTCGACGACCTCGTCGCCGTGCACGTCCCCGAGAACGCCTATGCCGAGCAGTGGGACGTCGAGGGCCTGCGCGAGCAGGTGCAGACGGTGCTCAACCTCGACGTGCCGGTGGAGGACTGGGCCAAGGAGGAAGGCATCGCCGATGAGGAGATGCGCGACCGCCTGCGCCAGGCCGCCGACGACGCCTACGCGGCGCGCACGGAGAAGAACACGCCCGAGGTCATGACCTATGTCGAGAAGCAGGTTCTCCTGCAGACCCTCGACCACCTCTGGCGCGAGCACCTCGTCACCCTCGACCACCTGCGGCAGGTGGTGGGCTGGCGCGGCGTCGCCCAGCGCGACCCCCTGAACGAGTACAAGTCGGAGGCCTTCGACCTGTTCAACGGCCTCGTCGGAAGCTTGCGCGAGCAGGTGACCCAGCAGCTCGCGCGCATCGAGATCATGTACGAGGACCCTGCCGCCGAGGAGTCGCCGTTCGCCTCCCCCGCCCTGCCGCCGATGTTCGCCCAGCACCTCGATCCCGTCACCGGCGAGAACGAGATGGGCCGTTCGGGCACCGGCAGCGACGGCGGGGGTGGCCCGGCCTACGGCTACGCCGCCCAGGCGATGCCGACGGACACGGCGGTGCTGGAGCGCGACCCCACGGATGCCACCACCTGGGGCCGGGTCGCGCGCAACGAGCCCTGCCCGTGCGGTTCGGGCAAGAAGTACAAGCACTGCCACGGCGCCTTCGCCGCCTGAGCTCCCGGGCTCATGGCGGAGATCGCCTACGGTATCGAGTCGGACCTCGACGTGGCGGAGTTCCGCCGCGTCCTCGTCGAGTCGGGTCTGGCGCCCCGCCGGCCCGCCGACGATGTTTCGCGCCTGTCGCGGATGCTGGCGGCGGCCGACCTCGTGGTCACCGCCCGCCGCGACGGCGTCCTCGTGGGGGTGGCCCGCACCCTCACCGACTTCTCGTTCTGCGCCTACCTGTCGGATCTCGCCGTGTGCGCGTCCGCGCAAGGCCTCGGCATCGGCCGGGGCCTGATCGCCGCGACGCGCGAGGCGGTGGGCCCGCAGGCCTCGCTCCTGCTCACGGCCGCGCCCGACGCCATCACCTTCTACGAGCGCATCGCCATGCCCCGGGTGCCCGACGCGTTCCGGTACGACCGGGAGGCTTGAGGGGCGAAAATGGCCCATAACCCTGCAAATCCGGAATCTGATTCCGGATTTGCAGGGTTATTCTCTCAGGAGACGGGCCGGGCGCCGGCCTTCACACCGTCACCTGGGTTCCGACTTCCACCACGCGCCCCGTGGGGATCTGGAAGAAGTCCGTGGCGTCGTTGGCGTTCTTGGCGAGCGTGATGAAGATCCGGTCCTGCCACAGGGGCATGCCCGAATGGGCCGCCGGGCGGATGGAGCGCCGGGACAGGAAGAACGACGTCGCCATGATGTCGAACTTGAAGCCCTGCTTCTTCAGGAGCGTCAGGGTCCGGGGGATGTTGGGCGATTCCATGTAGCCGAACTTCATCACCACCTTGGAGAAGTGCGGGCCGATGGGCTCGATGCGGACGCGGTCGCTCGCGCGCGCGCGCGGGGTGTCCACGGTCTCCACCGTGAGGACGACGTTCTTCTCGTGCAGCACCTTGTTGTGCTTGAGATTGTGCAGCAGGGCCGCCGGCGCGATGTAGGGGTCGCTGGTGAGGAACACCGCCGTGCCGCGCACGTGGTGGGGCGGGCTCTTCTCCAGCATGCCGACGAGTTCGGTGAGCGGCACGTCCGTCTTGCGGGTCTTGTTGATGAGGATCGCGACGCCCCGCACCCAGGTCCACATCAGGACGATGAGGGCGCCGGCGAACAGCAGGGGCACGTAGCCGCCCTCGAACACCTTGAGCATGTTCGAGAGCAGGAACAGGAATTCGAGGGCCGCGAACGGCAGGATCGCGAGGCCGGCGGCCCAGGGCGACCATTTCCAGGTCTTCCACAGCACGAGGAAGGCGAGGCTCGCGGTGATCAGCATCGTGCCGGTGACGGCGATGCCGTAGGCCGAGGCCAGCGCCGCCGAGGAGCGGAACAGGATCGCCAGGATCACCACGCCGATCATCAGGAGCGCATTGATCTGCGGCAGGTAGATCTGCCCAGAATGCGATTCCGAGGTGTGGCGGATTTCGAGGCGCGGCAGGAGGCCGAGCTGGATCGCCTGGCGCGACAGGGAGAAGGCGCCGGTGATCACCGCCTGGCTCGCCGTCACCGTGGCGGCGGTGGCGAGCAGCACCATGGGCAGCAGGCCCCATTCGGGCACGAGCTGAAAGAACGGGTCCGTGGTGTCGGGTTTCGCCAGGACCAGGGCGGCTTGGCCGAAGTAATTGAGCACGAGGCAGGGCGCCACGAGGTAGAGCCACGCGATCTGGATCGGCCGGCGGCCGAAATGCCCGAGGTCGGCGAACAGGGCCTCGGCCCCCGTCACCGCCAGGAAGACCGCGCCCAGGGCCACGAGGGCGCCGGTGCCGTGGCCGAGCAGGTAATGCAGGGCGTAGTAGGGGTTGATGGCCCAGAACACGTCCGGCGTCGCGTAGATGTGCGGCAGGGCGGCGAGCGCCATGGCGGCGAACCACACGGCCATCACCGGTCCGAAGAAGGTCGCGACCTTGCCCGTCCCCCGGTTCTGGATGAGGAACAGCGGAACGATGATCGCGATGGTGATGGGCAGGACGTAGGCCTCGAAGGCCGGGGTGACGAGTTTCAGCCCCTCCACCGCCGACAGCACCGAGATGGCGGGCGTGATGATGGCATCGCCGTAGAACAGCGAGGCCCCGAGCAGGCCGAACATGAACACGATGCGCGAGCCGCCGAGGGCCGAGCGGGCCAGCGCCATGAGCGAGAGGATGCCGCCCTCGCCGTTGTTGTCCATCCGCATGAGGATGACGACGTACTTGATGGTGACGATGAGGAGCAGCGCCCACAGGATCAGGGACGCGACGCCGAGCACTTCCTCGCGCAGGAGGATGCCGTCGGCGCGGGCCGAGACCAGGGCCTCGCGGAACGCGTAGAGCGGACTCGTGCCGATATCGCCGTAGACGACGCCGATGGAGCCCAGCACCAGGGTCCACAGGCTGGCGGGTGCGTGGGCGCGGCCCGTCTCCGCGTCGATGGCCGCTGAGGACGGGTCCCCGCCCTCGGGGGTGGGACCGGGCGCGCTCGGAATGGCGGATTGCGTCATGCGGCTCGATCGCGACGTGTTGCGAACCCGGGTCTCTCGCAATGCGCCATCGGACGCGCGCAAGGAACACCGGGGCCGGTCCCGACGGGGTCGGGCGGCGGGGATTAGGCTACGTTCACGCTATCACGCGGCGCAGCATGCGAGAACGGCAACCCGCTCGGGGGTGCCGTCCGGCCATCAAGGCAGGGTGCGTGCCGCGGAAGCGGATTACTCCGCGGCGCTGCGGGTGCCGGAGCCGAAGCGGCGCTCGATGTAATCGGTCACCACGGTCTCGAAATCCTTGGCCAGCGTCGGTCCGCGCAGGGTCATGGCCTTCTTGCCGTCGATGAAGACCGGCGCGGTGGGGGTCTCGCCGGTGCCGGGGAGCGAGATGCCGATATCGGCATGCTTCGATTCGCCCGGACCGTTGACGATGCAACCCATCACCGCGACGTTGAGGCCCTCGACGCCCGGATAGGCCTTCTTCCACTCGGGCATCGACGTGACGATCCAGTTCTGGATGTCGCGGGCGAGTTCCTGGAAGGTCGTGGAGGTGGTGCGCCCGCAACCCGGGCAGGCGGCCACGAGCGGCACGAACGTCCGGAACCCCATGGTCTGCAGGAGTTCCTGGGCGGCCTTCACCTCGACGGTGCGGTCGCCGCCCGGCTCGGGGGTCAGCGAATAGCGGATGGTGTCGCCGATGCCCTCCTGCAGCAGCACGCCGATGGCGGCGGAAGCCGCGACGAGGCCCTTCGAGCCCATGCCGGCCTCGGTGAGGCCGAGATGGATGGCGAAGTCCGAGCGGCGCGCCACCTCGCGGTAGACGGCGATGAGATCCTGCACCGCCGAGACCTTGGCCGAGAGGATGATCCGGTCTTTCGGCAGGCCGAGTTCCACGGCGCGTTCGGCCGAGGACAGGGCCGAGCGCACCATGGCCTCGCGCATCACCGCGCGGGCGTCGATGGGCCGGGGCAGCCGGGCGTTCTCGTCCATGAGGTGCGTCAGGAGCGCCTCGTCGAGGGAGCCCCAGTTGGCACCGATGCGCACGGTCTTGCCGTAGCGGATCGCCTGCTCGACGATGGTCGAGAACTGGGTGTCCTTCTTCTCCTTGAAGCCGACATTGCCCGGGTTGATCCGGTACTTAGCGAGGGCCTCGGCGCAGGCCGGGTGATCGGCGAGGAGCTTGTGGCCGATGTAGTGGAAGTCGCCGACCAGGGGCACGTGGATGCCGATGCGGTCGAGGCGCTCGCGGATCTTCGGCACCGCCACGGCCGCCTCGTCGCGATCGACGGTGATGCGCACGAGCTCCGAGCCGGCCCGGGCCAGCTGGGCCACCTGCGCCACCGTGCCGTCGATGTCGGCGGTGTCGGTGTTGGTCATCGACTGCACGACGATGGGGGCGCCGCCGCCGACCATGACGGCGCCCTCCCCGGACCCGACCATGACGCCGACCGTGCGGTGGCGGGGGCTGGGACCGGCGATCTCGGGGGCAGTGCCACTGATCGGGTTGGCGGGGGTCGCGTCCATGGCTTCCATCGTTGATCCGTGCGCTCCCGGAACCTCCGCCGGCTCGGCGGCCTTCCGTCTGCGAGGGCGCCGTCTGGCCCGGCCGGGCGATCCGGCCGGTGGCGTCCACGACGCCCTCTTGGTCTACGCTCTCAACCCTTGAGCTGAGATGACGGTGGGCGGGCGTCAAGCCCGCGCCGGTGGGGACCTAAGGGGCGCTGGTCTGTTGTCAGCCCCATCCCATGTCCGATCCGGGGCGAGATGTCGAGTTCATCCCGGCGGCCGGCGGATGGCTGCACTGCGCCCCGGTGAGGGAACCCGGCGCGACCCGGCCCGATTGTTGCCCTGTCGCATCATATATTGCGGTGCACCATCCACCCTGGAGGCCCCCATGCTCGACGCGAACCAGCAAGCGCCCATCGATTCGCCGGCCGATATCGGCCCGGGTGGCTCGTGTCCGGATCATGCCGTCGCGCCGACACGCGTGCTCGCAGGTCCCCGCGCGGAGAAGACCGTCGCCCTGGCGCTTCAGGGCGGGGGTGCGCACGGCGCCTTCACCTGGGGCGTTCTCGACGCGCTGATCGAGGACGGGCGCCTCGGCTTCGAGGCGATCACGGGGGCCAGTGCCGGCGCCATGAACGCCGTGGTGATGGTCGACGGCTGGCTCGAGGGTGGCCCCGACGGCGCGCGTGCGGCCCTGGAGACTTTCTGGCGCGAAGTGAGCCTCGACAGCGATCTCTGGCCCGCCCAGCGCGGGGCCCTCAACGGCCTGTTCGCCCTGTGGAAGGACAATCCCGTCGTCGAGTTCTGGGGCCGGGTGATCAAGACCAGCCCCTACGCGTCGAACCCCCTCAACTACAATCCCCTGCGCAAGGCGCTGGCCAAGCAGGTGGATTTCGAACGCCTGCGCAAGGCCGAGACGGCGGCCCTGTTCGTGTCGGCCACCAATGTCTGGACCGGCAAGCTCGCGGTGTTCGAGCGCGCGGATCTGAAGGTCGACCATCTCATGGCCTCGGCCTGCCTGCCCACGGTGTTCCAGGCGGTGGAGATCGACGGCGTTCCCTATTGGGACGGGGGCTACCTCGGCAATCCGCCGCTCTATCCCCTATACCGGGGGGCGGAGACCCGCGACATCCTCCTCGTGCAGATCAATCCGGTGGAGCGGCGCGAGACCCCGCGCACGCAGCAGGAAATCCAGGACCGCCTCAACGAGATCACCTTCAACGCCAACCTCATGCGCGAGCTGCGCGCCATCGATTTCCTCGACGGCCTCATCGCCGAGGGCGTCCTCGGCCAGGGCGGCTACAAGTCGCAATACGTCCACCGCATCGACGGCACCGGGGCGCTCGACGACTATCAGGCTTCCTCCCGCCTCGACGCGCGCTGGCGGGTGTTCGAGCGCCTGCGCGACAAGGGTCGGGGCGCGGCCCAGGCCTGGCTCGCCGAGACCTACGATCAGGTCGGCCGGACCTGCAGCCTGAACCTCCAGGCGACCTACCAGTAGGGTTGGCCCCGAGGGCGCAGGGGACCCGTGCGCGGCGTGTGGGATTAATCCGCCGCCGCGCACGTTATTACTCTTATGACGACCGAACCGCTCCGGCACGGCTCCGCCACCTCCATCGTCGATCTCATGGTGCCCCTGCGGCGCTACGCGCGATCGCTGACCCGCGACAGCCTGCGGGCCGATGATCTCGTGCACGATGCCCTGGTGCGCGCCCTCGAATCCGGTCAGATCCACCGGCCGAACACCAACCTGCGCACCTGGATGATGACGGTGCTGCACAACGTCTTCATCGACGAACAGCGCCGCCGGCGCGTGGAATCGCGCCACGCCGAGGCCCTGGTGCAGATGAGCGAGGAGATCACCCCTCCCGCCCAGGAGTCGCAGGTTCGCCTCGCCCAGATCCGCCGCGCCTTCCTCACCCTCCCGGAAGAGCAGCGCGCCGCCCTCCATCTCGTGACCCTGGAAGGCATGGCCTACGCCGACGCCGCCGCGGTCCTGGGCATTCCCATCGGCACCCTGATGTCGCGGTTGGGCCGCGGGCGCGCCGCCCTCAGGGCGTTCGAGGAGGGCGAGCGCGATCTGGATCAGCAGCGCCGCCCGCCACCGGAGCGTCCGCGCCTGCGTCTGGTGCCCCAGCAGGCTGGGGCACCAGACGCAGACGCAGGCGCCGGGCTCGGGGGACGGGCCGCGGGAAAGAGCTGATCGGTCCGCGGAGCAATCCGTAGCGGGACAGGGCCGGCAGCGGCCCGATCCGGTTTCCGGGCCGAACTCGTTCAGGCCCATGGAAATCTCAAGATATGGAAATCGCAGGTTAAAGGGTGGTGCGTCGTCAACGGGGTCCTTCGATCCCCTGATCGGTCCGCTGTCCCCGAAGAAAGCCGAAGGCGTTGCCATCGTGGTGACGGACCGACCGATCTGGCCGGAAGACCATCGGCGCCGAGGCGCAGGCCAGAACCGAATGGAAGCGACAGCGATGGTCGACCCGATTACAGACACCGATCTCACCGCCTTCGTCGACGGACAGCTCGACGTGATGCGACGCCTCGACGTGGAGGCCCACCTCGGGCGCAATCCCGAGATCGCGGCCCGTGTCATGGCCGAGATGCACGATCGCGATGCCCTGCGGGAGGCCTTCGCCCGGATGCCCGGTCCGGGGCCGGAGCGAAACCGCGCCGCGGCCCGCCGCCTCGACCGGTCCCTCGCCTGGCGCCGGGTCGGCGACCGCCTGCGCCGCGCGGCCGTGATCGCCCTGCTGGTGGGCGCCGGGTGGCTCGCGCATTCGGACAGCTTCCTTCTCGGCGTGCCCGACACCTTCGCGGCTCCGGTGGATCCGACCCTGGTGGCCGATGCCCGCAACGCCCGCGAGGCGGCGCAGATCCGGGGTCGGCTGGCGGCGCAGCGCACCACCACCTACGACCGCACGGGCATCGCCGGGGCCACGGGCATCGCCCTCCCCGACCTTCCGGGCGACTGGACCGTGCGCGACGTGCAGATCGTGCCCGCCCGCAACGGCACGAGCGTCGAGGTGGTGATCGATGCCGGGGCCCTGGGCGAACTCTCCCTGTTCGCCACCCAGGGCGGCAAGGCCGGTCCGGGCGAGGGCGAGGTGGCGAGTCCCGGCGATGGCGAGACCGCCTACTGGATCGTCGGCCGCACGGCCTATGCCCTGAGCGGCGGCCACGATCATGCCGGTCTTCAGGTCGCCGCACGGCGGCTGGCCGCGAATCCGACGAAGCTGTAGGGGCGCGTCCCGGCGCTCCCGGATCGTCGCCCCACCCGCGGGTGGGGCCGCGCGGATTTCAGGCGGCGGCGAGGCGTCGGCGTGCCAGGCTTCGGACACTCCGGAACGGCAGGAGCACCACCCGCACGGCGGCGGCGAGGGCGAGGACAACAACGACCGTCAGGACGACCATCAGAGTTTTGACCATCGGGGCACCTGCTTCGTGAGCGGAACGTCGCGGCTCCGGACGGAGCCCGAGCTGTGCGTTCGAGGGAGCGCCCGAACTTCGGCGAAACTGAGAGGGTCCCCGGGGAGCCGCGTCCTGGCGCGGTGACCACGGGAGCCGGGAGCGGATGCGCGTACATCCGGCGTCATCCGTCCCGGCCTCGTGGTCCCCTCCGACCGTGGAGCGAAGCCGCGTCCGGGGTGAGGGGAGAATGCGCCGGGATGGTTAACGAATCGTGACCGGCAGGGGGCATCGGAACCGCCGGAGGGACGGGCGTGACCCGGTCCCCGTCCACGACGGGACTAAAAGCCTACAGCATGCAAGAGCCTACAGCATGGACGGGACCGTATCGGCCGCGAGGATCGCGCGCGCCTGCGCCGCGTCGATATCCATGCGGGCGACGAGGCTTTCGGCGGACTCGAAGCGCTCCTCCCCGCGGATATGGCCCAAGAATTCCACCGTGATGGCCTGGCCGTAGAGGTCGCCGGAGAAATCGAACAGGTTGACCTCGAGGAGGGGCGCCCCGTCGTCGAAGGTCGGCCGGCGGCCGTAGCTCGCCACCCCGTCCCGGAGGCCGCCGTCGGGCAGGGCGACCCGCACGGCATAGATCCCGTGGGCGAGGCCGCAGGCGGGAAGCGCGACGTTGGCCGTGGGGTAGCCGAGGGTGCGTCCGCGCTTGTCCCCGTGCTGCACCTCCCCCGAGACGAACCAGCGATAGCCGAGCAGGGCGTTGGCGCGGGCGACGTCGCCCTCGGCCAGGGCCGTGCGGATCGCACTCGACGAGACCGGCTCCATGGCATCCTCCTGGGAAACGGGCGGCAGGGAAACGGGCGGGATGATGCGGCAGCTCAGGCCCGCGCCCGCGCACAGGTCGGCCAGGACGGCCGGCGTGCCCTCGCGCCCCCGGCCGAAATGGAAATCGTGGCCGACGACGACGCCCGAGAGGCCGAGGTCGCGCACGAGCAGGGTCTCGACGAAGGCCCGGGCGCCGGTCCCCGCCAGCACCGCGTCGAAGCGGCGGACGACGAGGCCGTCGAGGCCGAGATGGGCGAACACCCGCTCCTTCGCCGCCGCGTCGGACAGGCGGAACATCGGCAGATGCGGCGCGAAATACGCCCGCGGATGCGGCTCGAAGGTCAGGGCCACGGCCGGCCGGCCGGCCGCGGCGGCGGTCTCGCGCACGGCGGCGATGAGGGCGCGATGCCCGAAATGGACGCCGTCGAAGTTGCCGATGGCCGCGATGGCGCCGGCGATGGCCGACGGCACGGGCTCGTCCTCGCGGCAGACCGTGAAACGCCGGCCCGGCGCGGGAATCGGGTCCGGCAAGGATGTCCTGTCGCCGGGCGGCATCTGGTCCTGACGGTGCTGTGGCTCGGTGGACGCGGGTCCGACGCCCCGCGTCGGCGGCGGAACCTGTCGAAATCCGCCGGGGGGGTCAAGCGACGACCACGCCCCGCACCGGCACGCCTCGCTCCGGGATGTCGACACGACGCCGCAGTTAACCGCTTTGCAAGCCGATGGGCCGTAGTTTCACGATCACGGGGCACGAACATCGATCGGCCCCGGCCCAATCCCGAGCCGCCGCGGCGTGAGCGCATCGGCCTCGACCTGACGGAGCACACGCGCCCATGGCCCTCGATCTCGGCATGCCGATCCTCGTCGTCGATGATTATCAGACGATGGTCCGTATCATCCGCAACCTCCTGAAGCAGCTCGGCTTCGAAGAGGTCGACGACGCCTCCGACGGCACCGCCGCCCTCGCCCGCCTCAAGAACCGCAAGTACGGCCTCGTGATCTCCGACTGGAACATGGAGCCGATGACGGGCTACGAGCTGCTGCGCCACGTGCGGGCCGACGAAGCCCTGCGCACCACGCCGTTCATCATGGTCACCGCCGAGTCGAAGACCGAGAACGTCATCGCCGCCAAGAAGGCCGGCGTGAACAACTACATCGTCAAGCCGTTCAACGCCGCCACGCTCAAGAGCAAGATCGAGGCGGTCTGCGGCGCCTGATGCGGGCACCGATCCGTCGGATCGGTTCGCCTTTCGGCCCGGCCGCGTCGCGCCGGCGCGGACGACCCCCGCCATCCCGGAGCGGATGGAGCGGGGGTCGTCCGAGGCGCAGACGGGGCCGACACTTCGCAGGAACGAACGGCACAGGGGAGGCGGGAGTCGATGGCACTCGCAAACAGGGCGCGCAAGGCGAACACCGCGCCGGAGAAACCGTCCCTGGTCCGGGAACTCGTGGAGATCGCCGATTACATCGCGCATCTTCGCACCGAGATCGCCGCCCTGCGGGCCAACGAGCTGACGCGCGACCGTCTGCCCATGGCCCACGAGGAACTCGGCTGCGTGGTGGCGGCGACGGCGGGGGCGACCAACTCGATCATGAACGCGGCCGAGGAGATCCTCGGCCTGCCGGACGACAAGAACTACCGGGCCACCGTCGAAGCGCGGATGAACGACATCTTCGAGGCCTGCACCTTCCAGGACATCACCGGCCAGCGGATCAGCAAGGTGGTGGATGCCCTGCGGCAGCTGGAGAGCCGCCTGTCGCGTTTCGCCGCCGCCGTGAAGGCCCGCGACGAGGGCGGCATCGATCCGGAAGAGGTGGAGCGCCGCGTGCGCAGCGAGCTGCTGATCCTCAACGGACCGCAGATCAACGGCCCCGCCACGGCCCAGGACGCCATCGACGCGATGTTCGCCTGAACCAAGCCTACCAGACGAGACGCTCGATGATGGCGTCCGGCCGCACGGACTGACGGCCGAGCCATTCGGCGACGTCGCCGAGGGTGGCCCCTTCCGTCGAGACCCCCAGTTCCTCGGCATGGATGCCGCGCGCCACGAGGAGGTTCGGGAGTCCGAACGCCGACGCCCCGGCGATGTCCGTGCGCAGGGCATCGCCCACGGCGAGCACCCGGGCGGGGTCCGGGGCGGCGAGGCCGTCGAGGGCGCCGGCCATGTCGAGGGCCGCCGCATAGACCGGCCGGTAGGGCTTGCCCGCATAGGTCACCCGGCCGCCGAGGGCCGCATAGGCCTCGGCGATGAGGCCGGCGCAGGGAATCAGCAATCCGGCGCGCTCGACCACGAGGTCGGGGTTGGCGCAGATCATCGGCACGTCGCGGGCGCGCCACTCCTCCAGGGCCGGGCGATAATCCTCGGCCGTCTCCCGGGTGTCGTCGAACAGGCCGGTGCAGACGACGGCGTCCGCCTCCCCGGCCGCGACGCGGCGGATGTCGAGGCCGTCGAAGATCGGGGCGTCGCGTTCGGGCCCGAGATGGTGGATGCGCGCCCCCGGCGTCCCGGCCAGCAGGCTGCGGGTGAGGTCGCCCGAGGTCAGGATGGCGTCGTAGGCCTCGCGCGGCACGCCGTATCCGTCGAGGATCGTCCGGACGCCGCCCCAGGGGCGCGGCGCATTGGAGACCAGCACCACCCGGCGCGGACGCGTCCCCCCCGGCAGGTCGCGGAATCGGATCAGGGCTTCGCCCGCGCCGGTATGGGCGCGCACGCCGTCGTGCAGCACGCCCCAGACATCGCACAGGATCACGTCGAAGCGGTCGGCGATGGCGCTGAGCCCTGGGATCGTGGGCACGGGTTCGGTCATGCGGGGGCCTGTGGGGGGTCGAGGGCGTGGCGCGTCGCTCGGTTAGGCGCGGGGGCGCATGAAATCAACGCCGGACGAGGGGCGACGCGCCTAACCGGCCCGCCGCAAAAAGTCCCGGAACGGGCGGCGCTGGGGCGGCGGCTCGGGCTCGTCGCCCGCCGACGGGGCCGCCTCGGGTGCGGGCGGCGGGGCGGCCAGCACCTCGGCGCGCACGGCGCGGGCGGGGGCGAACACCGTCCCCTGCGCCCGGGGAACGTTGAGGTCGATGAGGTCCGGCACGTCGGTCTCGCGCTCGACGCGGTCGGCGACAAGCTGGATGCCGGCGCGGCCCAGGGCGGCGACGAGGTCCTCGATGGCGAGGTCGGGCATGGACTGATGGGTGCCGGGCCGCAGGAGCATGTCGGCGGGCACCTTGACCTGACCCACGCCGCGGTCGGCCAGGGCGGACGGATCGAAGCGCAGGTCCACGGGCCGGTCGAGGGTGAAGCCGATGGCATCGCGCAGGTCGGCCAGGGCCCCGGCCTGCTCGGCGTCGAGGCTGCGCCAGCTCGTCTGCGGCAGGGCCACGACGAGGCGGCCGGCGAGTTCGGGCTCGTCGGCCACGAGGCGACCCAGGGACCGCAGGAAGCCGGGCTCGAACAGGGAGAGCGGCGACAGGCCGTAGGCGACGGCCGCCCGGCTGCCGCGCCCGGCCAGGTGGCGTGCCACCGTGGCCGTGCACTGGAGCATCCGCCGATCGAGATCGGTGGTCCGGCCGTGGCGCTCGAGGATGGACAGGAACGCGTCGGGCGCCAGGAGGTCGCCGGAGGGGAGGTCGCCCGATCCCGCGACGCGCAGGCGCGCCACGGCCTCGTAGGAGACGACCTTGCGCTGCGGCAGGGAGACCACGGGCTGGAGATGGACTTCGAGGCCGATCCCGTCGAAGGCCGCCAGGATCGCGCCGTCGCGGACCGCCTCGCGCGACGCGGCCTCGCGGGCGGCCACATCGAGGGGTCGGGGGGTCCACGGCGCGGCCGGCGGG
>NZ_VRUZ01000171.1:0-3372 GCF_008039485.1 Methylobacterium sp. WL69
CGCGCCCGTCCCCCGTGTCGTCCCCGCCCACCCCAATCCGACGATCCACGGCCTGTCCGAGGTCGCGGCCTGGACCGTCGCCCTGGCGCAGGCCGCCGACGAGGCCGGGGCCGAAGGCGTACCGATCTTCCTCGGCGGCGACCACAGTCTGTCGGCCGGCACCGTGTCGGGCATGGCCCGGCGTGCGGCCCGCGAGGGGCGCCCGCTCTTCGTCCTGTGGCTCGATGCCCATCCGGACCTGCACACCCTCGACACCACCACGAGCGGCAACCTGCACGGGGTGCCCATGGCCTACGCCACGGGCGCTCCGGGCTTTGCCGGCTACCTGCCGCCCCTCGGGGCACCCGTCGATCCGCACCACGTCTGCATGATCGGCCTGCGCAGCGTCGATCCGGCCGAGCGCGCCGCCCTGGGAACGGCGGGAATCCGTGTCCACGACATGCGCGCCATCGACGAGAACGGCATCGGCGTGCTGCTGGCGGATTTTCTCGACCGGGTGCGGCGAGTGGACGGCCTCCTGCATGTCAGCCTCGACGTCGATTTCCTCGATCCCGGCATCGCTCCGGGCGTGGGTACCACGGTACCGGGGGGCGCCACCTTTCGCGAGGCGCATCTCGCCATGGAGATGCTCCACGACAGCGGCCTCGTGCGCAGCCTCGACCTCGTCGAACTCAATCCGTTCCTCGACGAGCGCGGCCGCACTGCCCTGCTGATGACGGATCTCGCCGCCAGCCTCATGGGCCGGCGCGTCCTCGACCGGCCGACCCGGAGCTTTTGAACGGGCGGCTCACGCCGCCCGCGCCGGGCCCGTGTGGAGGTCGCGGAGGAACGCGGCGGTGACATTCCCTAGAAGACCGACTTGATCGCGCACGGCCTGGGTCGAGGCCTGGACCTCGTCGGCGACGAATGTGGTCGTCCCCAGGGCCTCGGCGACGGCCGAGACCTGGGCGGTCGCCGTGTGCGCGTCCTGCACGGCCGCGCCCACGTTGACGTCCATGGCCTGCGTCGCCTGGCGCTGGCGCTCGATGGCCTCGACCATCGCCGCGGTGGTGCGCTCGACATCGGCGATCCGCGCGGCGAAGCCCCGCATGAAGGCGATGGAGGTCTGCGTCGCCCCCTCGACGTCGCGGATCTGCGCCGCGATCTCCTCCGTCGCCCGGGCGGTCTGTCCGGCCAGGGTCTTCACTTCCGCCGCGACCACGGCGAAGCCCCGTCCGGCCTCCCCGGCGCGGGCGGCCTCGATGGTGGCGTTGAGGGCGAGCAGGTTGGTCTGCTCGGCCACCTGCCGGATCGCCGTGATCACCGAGCCGATCCGCTCGACGGAGACGGTCAGGGCGTTGACGGTCTCGCCGGTCTGGCGCGCCTCGTCGGCGGCCGCGCGGGTGACGGTGTTGGTCGCCGCCAGGTGTCCGGCGATCTCGTCGGCCGCCGCCGTGAGGCCGAGGCAGGTCTGGGCGATCTGGTGGACGTTGCGGCTGGCGTGCCGCGAACTCGCCGTGGCGCCGTCCGTGGTCTGCGCCGTCTCCCGGGCGAAGCGCATGAGGCGGGCGGCGCTGCCCTCCATGGTTCCAAGGGTCTGTTCGATGGTCCCCACGGCGCGGCCCATGGCGCCCTGGAACGCCTGGACCTGGGCCTCGACGGCGAGGACCCGCGCCTTCTCGGCCTGGACCTGGGCCACGGCCTGACTCTTGAGGGCCTCGGCGGCGTCGCGGTCGGTCACGCTCTGCTGCAGGGCGTCGCTCGCGGCCACGCCGGCCTGGAGGCTCGCGACCAGCCAGACCAGGACCCCCGTCTGCGCGATCAGGATGGCGGCGTGGAGAAGGACGCGGTCGATCCCGGCGCCGTCCGGGAAGACGAGGCTCGGCAGCACGAGCGAGAGCCCGAGGTGATGCACGGCGACGATGGCCGCGAAGGCGACCAGCGCCTTCCAGTCGAGCCAAGCGGCGACCATGGCGAGACTCGCGAAGAAGTACATGTGCGCGTCGAGCTGCAGGCTGCGTCCGCCGCTCTCCCGGTGGAGGATCGCCACCAGCACGGCGACGAGACCGGCCAGCGCCATGCTGGACGCGATGCGCGTGCGCGGCCCGATCAGATCGCGGGTGCTCAGCCAGGTCGGCGGGAGCGCCAGCGCCAGGGCGGCCACGGCCGCCGCCGCGTTCGGCAGGGCGCCCTGCCACGCGTTGATCCCGACGATCAGCGCGACGTTGACCCAGAGGAGCCCGATGAGCGCCTTGCCGGACGTGGTCCGGATCTTGTCGAGGGTCGATTCCTGTGCCGAAGCCGGATGCAGCGTCATGGGACTCGACTCAGGGTTCGCGCGTCGTCGGACAACCCGCGACGCTGGAGGCATTGACGACCGCCCAGGCACCGGCCGCGCGCAGGCGCTGCGGGAAGTCCGGGTGTTCCGAGACGGCGACAGCCATCCAGGCCAACCCCGCCCCGCGCAGGATCCGGCCGTCCGCCCGCCCGACGAGGTCGAGGATCCGGGTGGCGCCGGAACCGGGCGGCGCGATGACGAGGACGGGCCGGCCGGTCTCGGGCGCGCCCAGGATCAGGAGCGGTATTCCGAGGGCGGTTGCGGCCGGCAGGACGGAGTCGGACAGGAGCGTCATGAAGGACAAATAACCGTGATGTCCTTCAAAAAGCTCTTAACGCGCTCGGAGAAGTTGCATGGGCCGGATGCTCCGTGTCCGTCCCCCCTTCCAAGGAGCCGAGGCCCGAAGGGTCAATTCTGCGACGTCGCGGCGGGAGACGGAGTTTTGGCGCGTCGTTCTCGCGTGGCGGGCGGGCGCGGCGATACAGTCGTGATCGCATCGGTCCGGAACTGGATCAGTAGGCGTTGGTCGTGCGCACCAGGGAAAGCGGCGTCGCGAGCATGATCCGGATGTCGAACAGCACGGACCAGTTCTCGATGTAGTGCAGGTCGTGCTCGACCCGGCGCCGGATCTTGTCGCTGGTGTCGGTCTCGCCGCGCCAGCCGTTGACCTGGGCCCAACCGGTGATGCCCGGCTTGACCTTGTGGCGGGCGAAGTAGCCGTCCACCACCTGGTCGTAGAGGGTGTTCGACACGTGACCCTGGAGGGCGTGGGGTCGAGGTCCGACGAGGGACAGCTCGCCCTTGATGACGTTGAACAGCTGCGGCAGCTCGTCCAGGGACGTCCGACGGATGAAGCGGCCCACCGGGGTCACGCGCGGATCGCCCCGGGTCACCTGCCGGGCGGCGGCGAAATCCACCTTGTCGTGGTACATCGAGCGGAACTTGTAGACCTCGATGAGCTCGTTGTTGAAGCCGTAGCGCTTCTGCCGGAACAGGACCGGCCCGGGCGAGGTCAGGGCGACGGCCGCCGCCACGGCGAGCATCACGGGGCTGAG
>NZ_VRUZ01000172.1:0-3191 GCF_008039485.1 Methylobacterium sp. WL69
CCCCCGCACCCGTCCGCCGCCTCGATCCGATCCTCGTCGATCGCATCGCCGCCGGCGAAGTGGTGGAACGGCCGGCCTCGGCCGTGAAGGAACTCGTGGAGAATGCCATCGACGCGGGTGCACGGAGCATCGAGGTCACCGTCGAGGGCGGGGGCCGGCGCCTCATCCGCGTCGTCGACGACGGGGCCGGCATGGATGCCGACGACCTCACCCTCGCGGTCGAGCGCCACGCCACCTCGAAGCTGCCCGGCGGCGACCTGACCCGCATCGACACCCTCGGCTTTCGCGGCGAGGCCCTGCCGTCCATCGGCGCCGTGGCGCGCCTGACCCTCACGAGCCGCACGGCGGACGGCGAGACCGGCCACAGCCTGACGGTGGACGCCGGTATCCGCGGCGAGGTCCGCCCCGCCCCGAGCCCGCGCGGCACCCGCATCGAGGTCGCCGACCTGTTCTCGGCGACACCGGCCCGGTTGAAGTTCCTCAAATCCGACCGGGCCGAGACGGCGGCCATCGCCGATGGCCTCCGGCGCCTCGCCGTGGCCGAGCCCGGCATCCGCCTCGTCCTGCGGTCCGAGGGCGGCAGCCCCCTGGTGTTTCCGGCCGAGGGCGAGGGGGGTCCCGCCGCCATGCTCCGACGCCTGACGGCGGTGCTCGGCCCGGATTTCGGCGCCAACGCGGCGCCCCTCGACATGGCGCGCGAGGGCTTCGCCCTGTCGGGCCATGTCGGCCTGCCGAGCTATCACCGGGGCAACGCCTATCAGATCCACTTCACGGTGAACGGCCGGCCCGTGCGCGACCGCCTCCTGCTCGGCGCCGTGCGCGGTGCCTATGCCGACACCATGAGCTCCGACCGCCATCCCGTGCTCGCCCTGTCGATCACCTGCGATCCGGCCTTCGTCGACGTCAACGTCCACCCGGCGAAGACCGAAGTGCGATTCCGCGACGCCTCCCTCGTGCGCGGCCTCATCGTCAGCGCGATCCACGAGGCCCTGCGCCGGGCCGGGGCGCGCACGGCGACCACCACCGCCGCCCGGACCCTGGACGCCCTGCGGGGAGAGATTTTGCCCCTGGGCGTCCAGGATACTTTCGCGGACGCGGGTGGGGACCGGCCGATGCAGGCCCATACGGGGTGGGGGGCGCGGCCGGCGACCACGGCGCCCCTGCTGCGCGGCCTGCCCTCGTTCGGGGCGCCGGGACGCTTTCCCCCGGCGCGGAACGGCTTCGCCGAAGCACCTCAGGCGACCTTCACCCACGATTTCGCCCCGCCCGGCGCGGAGTTTCGTCAGGAGGGCGACCTACGGCACGCGAGCGATTCCCAGGATGACGCAACCGAGGCGGCCGGCGACCATCCCCTCGGGGCGGCGCGCGCCCAGCTCCACGAGACCTACATCGTCGCCCAGACCCGCGACGGCCTCGTCCTCGTCGATCAGCACGCGGCGCACGAGCGTCTCGTCTACGAGCGCCTGAAGCGCGAGCGCGCAGCAGGCGGCATCGCCCGCCAGGGCCTGCTGATTCCCGATGTCGTCGAGATGGCCCCGGACGACGCCGCGCGCCTCCTCGACGCAGCAGGGGACCTCGAACGCCTCGGGCTCACCCTCGAGGCCTTCGGCACCGGCGCCGTGCTGGTGCGCGAGGTGCCCGCGGCGCTTGCCGGCGCCTCGACCCGGACCCTGGTCATCGACATCCTCGACGCCCTGGCGGGCAGCGGCCTGGAGGAGGGCAGCCTCGACGGGCCGGAGGCGGGCGGCGGCCCCCTGAGCCGGCGCCTCGACGCGATCCTGTCGCGCATGAGCTGCCACGGCTCGATCCGGGCCGGCCGGCGCCTGCGCCCGGAGGAGATGAACGCGCTCCTGCGCGAGATGGAGGCGACGCCCCTGTCGGGCACCTGCAACCACGGCCGCCCGACCTTCGTCGCCCTGAAGCTCGCCGATATCGAGCGGTTGTTCGGCCGGCGCTGAAAGCTCAGCCGGTGAAGCGGAGGAAGGCCACGGCCGTGTCGCCGTAGACCCGGCGCTCCAGCTCCGAGAAACCCGGTGGCGGCGCGACGGTGACGCTCGCGGATTCTTCGACCACCACGAGGGCGCCGGGCACGAGCCAGCCGCCGGAGGCCGCCGAGGCCAGGGCCGCCGGGGCGAGGTCGCGTCCGTAGGGCGGATCGCAGAACACGAGGCCGAAGGTGCCGCTGGTGCCCACCGGCCCGAGGCGGGTGGCGTCGCGGCGAAACAGCCGGGTGCGCCCCTCGGCGCCGAACGCCTCAATGTTCTCGCGGATCAGGCCGCGGGCCTCGGCGCCCTCGTCGACGAGGAGGGCGTAGGCGGCGCCGCGCGACAGGGCCTCGAAGCTGAGGGCCCCCGTGCCGGCGAAGAGATCGAGGACGCGGGCGCCGACGGCCGCGTCGTCATAGGCGTGCGCGAGGACGTTGAACACGGCCTCGCGCAGGCGGTCGGAGGTCGGGCGGATGGCGTCGGTCTTCGGGGTGGCGAGGCGGCGACCGCGCTGGTCGCCGCCGACGATCCTCACCGGCCGCCGCGCGGCGGACGGCCCGCGCCGCCACCGGGCTTGCCGAAGCCACCGGACGGCTTGCCGAAGGAAGGCTTGCCGAACCCGCCGCCGGGCTTGCCACCCGCGCCGCCGCGACCGCCGGCCCCGCCGGGCCTGGCGCCACCGACCCGACCGGCTGCACCGTCCTGGAAGCCGCCCGGCTTGCCACCGCCACCGCCGGGCTTGCCGAATCCGCCGGGCTTGCCGAAGCCACCGGATTTGCCCCCGGCCTTGAATCCACCGGGCTTGTCGCCGGGGCGGAAGCCGCCGCGATCGGCGCCGGAGCGCTCGGCCCCGATGTCGCGATCCCCGCCGCCCGAACGTTCGCCGTCCCTGAAACCACCTGCCTTGAAGCCGCCCGCCTTGAAGCCACCGGGTTTACCCCCGCCGGCGCGGAAACCGCCGGGACGGTCGTCGCCGCCCCGGAACCCGGGCTTGTCGCCCCGGAAGCCGGACGGCTTGTCGCCGCGCGGCTCGCCGCGGTTGAAGGCCGGCCGCTCGGTGACGGTCTCCGACAACGGGCGCGACGCCGCCGCCCTTGCCGGGGTCGCCGGCCCCCACGTCGACGCGGCGGGCGATGAGGGAGCGGTTGGCCTGGGCGTCGGCGTCGCGCGGATTGTAGGTGAGGGCCGCGTCGTAGGCGTCCAGCG
>NZ_VRUZ01000173.1:0-2699 GCF_008039485.1 Methylobacterium sp. WL69
GGGCGGCGCGGGGGGGTATGTTGGCCATGGTCTTTAGAGCTTCCCCATCACATCACCCCGGAACCCGTACACGGTCCGGCCCCCCCCGAGCGGCACCAGCACCACCTCCCGCGTGGCGCCGGGCTCGAACCGCACCGCCGTACCGGGGGCGATGTCGAGACGCTGGCCCCGCGCCTGCTCGCGGTCGAAGGTCAGGCCGGGATTGACCTCATAGAAATGGTAGTGCGAACCGACTTGGATCGGCCGGTCGCCGATATTGGACACCGTCACCAGGGTGCGCGGAGCGCCTGCGTTGAAGACGATGTCGCCCGGCAGGGTGGTCACCGAGCCCGGCACCTCGGCGGAGGCCGCGCCCCGGATCGGATGGTGCACGGTGACGAGCTTGGTGCCGTCCGGGAACGTCGCCTCGACCTGGATGTCGTGGATCATCTCCGGGATGCCGTCCATGCACTGGTCGGCGGTGAGCACGTGCCCGCCTGCCTGCATCAGGTCCGAGACCGAGCGCCCATCGCGGGCGCCCTCGACCACGAAGTCGCTGATCAGCGCGATGGCCTCGGGATAGTTCAGCTTCACCCCGCGGGCGAGCCGGTTGCGGGCGACCTGGGCGGCCATGGCGAGGAGGAGCTTGTCCTTTTCGCGCGGGGTCAGGAGCACGGGAAACCTCGGGGTGGGGCGTCGAAGCGCGTGTGTGGACAGGCAAGGACCATGCGCGGTCCGATCCCGCGCATCGATGCATCCCGACGCCGGCGGCGCAAGGGCTTCACGGATGCGGGTGGGGGTGCCGGATCGGTTGACAGGACACCGTACGGCGTCCGAACAGCGCGAGGACGCAGATTCCGCACAGGAAGGCCGCCGCCGTGACCTATCCCCGCGACCTCGTCGGCTACGGCCGCACGCCGCCTCATCCGCACTGGCCGAACGGCGCCCGCATCGCCGTGCAGATCGTGCTGAACTACGAGGAGGGGGCCGAGAACGCGATCCTGCACGGGGACGCGGCGTCCGAGGCGTTCCTGTCCGAGATCGTCGGCGCGCAGCCCTGGCCGGGCCAGCGCCACATGAACATGGAATCCCTCTACGAGTACGGGTCCCGCGCCGGGTTCTGGCGCATCTGGCGGCTCCTCCGGGCGCGCGGCGTGCCCGTGACGGTGTTCGCCGTCGCCAACGCGCTTGCGCGGGTGCCGGAGATCGCCGCCGCCATGCGCGAGGCCGAGTGGGAGATCGCCTGCCACGGCCTGAAATGGATCGATTATCGCGACTTCACCCGTGCGGACGAGAAGGCGCACATGGACGAGGCGATCCGCATTCACACCGCGGTCACGGGCGCCCGCCCGCGCGGCTGGTACACGGGGCGCTCGTCGGTCCACACCCTCGACCTCGGCCTCGAGGCGGGCTTCACCTACCTGTCGGATTCCTACGCCGACGACCTGCCCTACTGGATCGGCGGCCCGGACAGGCATGGTCTCGTGGTGCCCTACACGCTCGACGCCAACGACATGCGCTGCGTGGCGGCCCAGGGCTTCAACACCGCCGATCACTTCGCGACCTACCTGTGCGACGCCTTCGATGCCCTCTACGCCGAGGGCGAGACGGCGCCCAAGATGATGTCGGTGGGCCTGCATTGCCGCCTCGTCGGCCGGCCGGGCCGGATCGGCGCGCTCACCCGGTTCCTCAACCATGTCGCCGCCCACGACGGGGTCTGGATCGCCCGCCGCATCGACATCGCCGACCATTGGACCCGGCACCACCCGCCGGCCTGATTCCTGCTGACGCCCGCCGCATGAACGAAGCACGCCGGAGACGCGACATGACGACGATCACCCTCGACGGCCGGACCTTCCAGCCCGCCGACGTCCTGGCCGTCGTCCGGCCGGACGCCTCGGGCGCCCGGGCCACGGCCGCCCTGGAGGACGGGGCCCGCGCGCGCCTCACCGCGGCCCGCACCTACATCGACGCGAACTTCATGAACGACGACGCGCCGCTCATGTACTCGTTCAACACCGGGGTGGGCCTGTTCAAGGACCAGCGCGTGCGCATGGACGAGATGCGGGAGTACCAGCGCCGCACGGTCTATGCCCATGCCACCGGGGTGGGCGAGCCCTTCGACCCGGAGGTGGCCCGCGCCACCATGCTCCTGCGCGCCAACGCCTTCGCGTCGAACTATTCCGGGCCGCGGGTGGCCGTGGTGGACCGCCTCCTCGCCTGCCTCAATGCCGGCCTCGTGCCGGTGATCCCGCAGAAGGGCTCCGTGGGAGCCTCCGGAGACCTGGCGCCCCTGGCCCATCTCGCCGGCGCCATCTGCGGGTTCGCCGAAGCCGAGATGGTCTACGAGGGCAAGCGCCTGCCGGCCCGCGAGGCCCTGGCCCTCGCGGGCCTCGAACCCGAATTTCCCCTGGAGGCCAAGGACGCCTCGGCGCTGATCAACGGCTCCACGGTGTCCCTGGCGCTCGGCGTCCTGGCCCTGGAGGATTCCAGGAAACTTCTCAAGCACGCCGACATCGCGCTGGCGCTCAGCCTCGAATGCATGCGCTGCGAGACCAAGGCGTTCGATCCGCGCCTGCACGCCGCGCGCCCGCACCAGGGCCAGGCCGCCACCGCCCGCAACGTGCTGCGCCTCCTCGAAGGCTCCCTGCGCTGCACGGAATCGGCCCGCCACACGGTGTTCCCGGACGAAGCGCGCGCCCCCGGCACCGCCCCGCCAC
>NZ_VRUZ01000174.1:0-2684 GCF_008039485.1 Methylobacterium sp. WL69
GAAGCGGTTCCGCTCACGACCGAAATCGACGTACTGGGCATCGGCCTCGACGCCGACGACGAAGCCGGAGCCCGGGGTGAACTGGTAGTTGTAGCCGATCTGACCACCGCCGACGAAGCCGTCGTTGGTGCTGCCGTTGCTGAAGGCGATCGCCTGGGTGGTGCCCGGACGGACCAGGGTGCTGGCGCCGTTGACGCCGATGACGGTGGGCGCGTTGTTGCTGGAGGCGTCGAAGCCGTAACCGGCGTTGAAACCGGCGTAGAAGCCCGTCCAGGTGAACACGGGGACCGGCACGAACACCGGCGGAGCGGCGCGGCGCGGAAGGTCGGCGGCCGAGGCGACGGCGGTCAGGCCGGCGAGGACGGTCGTGGCGAGAAGCAGTCTTTTCATCGGGGTACTCGGTTCTGGATTGGCGAAAGCCGGCGCGCTTGTAGTCCCTGGACGCCGCGAGGTCTGTCGCTTTCCTGCAACATGAGCATCGGATAGCCCAGCACATCTCAATGAAGGGTAAAGGTTAGCCGCAGGTCACCTCACCTTCGAGCCGTCGGTGCCGTGGCGCACACTCACAGTTCCATAAGGATAGTGCCGCCGCATCTCGGGGCCGAAGGCATCGCGGTCTCTGCGGATCCTTCCCGCCGCCCCCGTGTTGGGTACGATTTTGCCGAAACCAGGCGTCCACCTGACGTTTTAATGCCGGCCTCCGCGGCCCGGCACGCCCCCGACGGAGGCGCTCCCGCCGTCGTCGCTAGGGGAAGCAACGGTGATCGGGCGCCGCGTGAAGCTCTCTTAACCGTGATCGGGGAGGATCGACGCCGACCGGCCCGACCGGGCCACCGCACCGATGATCGTCCCCGCCATGCTGCCTCCCGACCGCTTCATCGAGACGCCCCGGGGCGAGGCTCCGGCCCGGGAGCGGGCGGACCCCGAACTCCGGCGGCCCGGCACCCTGCTGCCCTGGACGATCAAGCTGTGCCTCGCCCTCGGCCTCGGCGCCCTCGGGGCGACGCAGTATCTCTCCCGTGCCGTCGAGGGCGGGGCCCTGCGCCAGCGCGAGGCCCGTGCGGTCCTGGTCGATCCCGAGACCACGGGCTCCATCGGCCCGGCCGCCGCCCGCACCACCCTCGACCCGTGCACGGCCTCCGGCCTCAGGCGCTGAGATCGGGTTCAGGCGGCGAGGCTGCCGAAGCGGCGGTCCCGCGTCGCGAAGGCCTGCAGTGCGGCGGATACGATCCGCGGCGGCGGGATAAATCCACCCGCCGCACTCCGCTCGATTGACAAGCCGGCCCGGGGCTCTAAGTGTCCCCGCAACGCGTGTGCGCGGCGGGTCGTGTGTCGAAACCGCCCCTTGAAGCCGTCGCCGTGTCGATGCACTCCGCGCCGGTTGGTCCATTCCCGCGCGCAACGGTTCTCATAGAATATGTCTTTTGCCGACCTCGGATTGAGCGACAAGGTCCTGCAGGCCGTCACGGCGGCCGGGTACACGGAGCCGACGCCCATCCAGGCCCAGGCCATCCCCCACGTCCTGGCCCGGCGCGACGTGCTCGGCATCGCCCAGACCGGCACGGGCAAGACAGCGGCGTTCACCCTGCCGATGCTGACCCTGCTGGAGAACGGCCGGGCCCGCGCCCGCATGCCGCGCACGCTCATCCTCGAGCCGACCCGCGAACTCGCCGCCCAGGTGGTGGAGAATTTCGACCGCTACGGCGTGAACCACAAGCTCAACGTGGCGCTGATCATCGGCGGCGTGTCCTTCGCCGACCAGGATGCCAAGCTCATGCGCGGCACCGACGTGCTCATCGCCACGCCGGGCCGGCTCCTCGACCATTTCGAGCGCGGCAAGCTGCTGCTCACGGGCGTCGAGCTCCTCGTCATCGACGAGGCCGACCGGATGCTCGACATGGGCTTCATCCCCGACATCGAGCGCATCGTGAAGATGGTGCCGTTCACCCGCCAGACCCTGTTCTTTTCCGCCACCATGCCGCCGGAGATCGAGCGGCTCGCCGACATGTTCCTGCACACGCCCCAGCGGATCGAGGTGGCCCGGCCCGCCTCCACCGCCGAGACCATCGTGCAGAAGCTCGTGGCCACGGGCTCCGAGGGCCACGAGAAGCGCGACCTCCTGCGCCGGCTCATCCGGGGCGAGGCCGAGCTCAACAACGGCATCATCTTCTGCAACCGCAAGCGCGACGTGGCGCTCCTGCAGAAGTCGCTGGCGAGCCACGGCTTCAACGTCGCCGCGCTCCATGGCGACATGGACCAGCGCGCCCGCACCATCGCCCTCGACGGCTTCCGCTCCGGCGAGGTGCCGCTGCTGGTGGCCTCCGACGTCGCCGCGCGCGGCCTCGACATCCCGGCCGTGAGCCACGTCTTCAACTTCGACGTGCCCCACCACCCGGAGGACTACGTCCACCGCATCGGCCGCACGGGCCGCGCCGGCCGCGCCGGACACGCCTTCACCCTGGTGACCCGCTCCGACGAGCGCTCGATCACCGCCATCGAGAGCCTCATCGGCCAGCCGATCCCCTGGGCCGAGGGCGACCTCGGCGCCCTGCCGGAGGCCGCGCCCGCGACGGTGAGCGAGGACGCGCCGACCCGGACGCGCCATCGCGGCAAGTCCGGCGAGACCCTGCGCCGGCGCGGCGCTGCCGAGCCCGCCCGTGACGCCGCCCGGTCCGAATCCCGCG
>NZ_VRUZ01000175.1:0-2445 GCF_008039485.1 Methylobacterium sp. WL69
CCCATCTCGAACTCGGCCGTTAAACGCACCAGCGCCCATGGTACTGTGTCTCAAGACACGGGAGAGTCGGTCGCCGCCAGACCTGCACAGCACATCTCAAAACCTCAGCATTCCCTCCAGACGATCCCACCGAAACAGGCCGCCCCTCACGGGGCGGCCTGTTCGCGTTTCGGCGACCCGTTCGCGAACCATTCCCCCGGATGCGAGGGGTGCCCGTCATGATGTTTTAAGGCGATGGCGCCAATGCTGCGGCCGGCCGGTCTCCGGTGCCAGCGAGCGCGTGGTCATGGACAGAGTATCGCCCGGAATCGCGGCGCTGATCACCTTCGGCGTCGCCCTGGCCTTCAGCCTCGCCCCCGTCCTCCTCGGACCGGCCGCCATCATCGCGCGCATTCCCGACGACGCGTTCTACTACTTCGTCCTGGCCCGGAATTTTTCCATCCTGGGGACCTGGACCTTCGACGGCGTCCACGCCGCCACCGGCTTCCACCTGCTGTTCGGCTACGGCCTCGCCGGCCTCTACGGGATCGCCCCCGGGATCGGCTTCGTCGAGACCTACGTCTTCGTCGCCCTCGTCAATGCCGGTCTGATGGCGGCGGCCGTGCTCTGGCTGGCCCGGGCCGCCCGGGACACGTTCGGCGGGGGCGGACTCGGCGTCGTCCTCGTCGCCCTGTCGGCGGGGGGGCTGCACCTCGTCGGCTTCCCCATGGAATCCTGCCTCGTCATCGCCGCCTCCGCCCTGTCGTACCGGCTCGCCGCCGGGGCGGCACGGGGCGACGCCACCCCCGCACTCATGGCCGCGGCCGTCGCCACGGGGATCGTCGGCGTCCTCGCCCGGTCGGACTACGCCGTGCTGCCGTTCGCGCTCCTCGCCGGGTTCGCCGCGCACGCCCTCCGGCACCGGCGCCGGCCCGCCCTCCGCGTGCCGGCGATGCTGTGCCTCGGCGCCCTCATCGGCATCGGCCTCGTGACCCTGCACACCCACCACTTCACCGGCGGCTTCGTGCAGCGCAGCGCCAGCATCAAGCACTTCTGGGCGTCGGTGTCGGGCTACACCCCGTGGCCGGGCGTGGCGCGGGTGGTCGAGCTGTTCGGCCCCTACGGCCTGCCGCGGGTCCTCGTCCCCGTGATCCTCGCCGGCCTCGCCGCCTGGATCGCCCTGCGCGGGCGCCTGCGCGCCCTCCTCGACCATCCCCTCAGCCTCGGCTCCCTCGCGGCGATCCTCGGCTACGTCGCCGTCTACAGCCTCAACGGCGCGGTACAGTACTGGTACGCCGCGACGTTGTTTTCCGCCGTCGCCGTCCTGGCCGCGGGCCTCGCGGCGAACCTTCCGTTGCGCGGGGCGGCGGTGCCGCTGCTCATCGGGCTCTACGCCGCCGGTGGCGCCTGGCGGGTCGCCAACCCGCCGTGGCCGTGGCAGGTCGCCACCATGGAGGCGGGGTTGATGCTGCGCGGCGAGCCCGGCCTCGCCCCGGTGGCGGCCTGGAACGCCGGCATCGTCGCCTACTTCGCCGCGCGCCCGGTGACGAACCTCGACGGCCTCGTCAACGACGACGTCTATCCGGCCGTGGTGCAGGGGCGCCTCGCCCCCTACCTCGCCGACCGGGGCATCCGCTATCTCGTCGATTTCCCGACCCTGTTCTCGGAGTCCGGCGGGCGGCGCGGCGGCTACGCCGACGGGACCCTGGCCCGCTGCGCCGTCCCGGAGCGGACCATCCGGCCGGATCTCCCCTTCGACGGCACGGCCCTGACCCTCTACGGGATCGCGCCGGCCTGCCTCACGGCGGCGCCGCGAATGGAGGCCGGAGTGCCATGATTGTCTTCGCTGTGGTTCCCTCCGTCCCGATGGCCGCCGCCGCCGCGCGCGCCGCACGCTTCGAGGTCTAGCGCATGCTCGAACGGTCCCTCGTTCAGGACGGCCCCCATGACGGCCCCGCCGCCGTGGACGGCCCGCGCAGCGTCGCGCCGGGGAGCCCTGCGCCGGGCCTGCCCCTGGTGGTCGACCTCGACGGCACCCTGATCCGCTCCGACCTCCTCATCGAGAGCTTCTTCGCCGAGATCGGCGGCGACCCGCGCGGAATCCTCGCCCTGGCGCGAACGGTCCCGCGCGGCAAGGCGGCGATCAAGCACCACCTCGGCACCGCCGCCCTCGACGCCGCGCGCCTGCCCTACGACCCGGCGGTGCTGGACTGCATCGCCGCGGCGCGGGCGGCGGGGCGGCCGGTCTACCTCGCCTCGGCCAGCAACGCCGTGCTGGTGGAGAAGGTCGCGGACCATCTCGGCCTGTTCGACGGCTGGTTCGCCTCCGATCATACCCAAAACCTCTCCGGCGCCGCCAAGGCGGCCCGCCTGGTGGCGGCCTTCGGCGAGCACGGGTTCGACTACATCGGCAACCACGCCGACGACCTGCCGGTCTGGGCCCGCGCCCGCCGCGCCGTCGCCGTG
>NZ_VRUZ01000176.1:0-2358 GCF_008039485.1 Methylobacterium sp. WL69
TCGCGCGGGGCCGCACCCGCCCCGAGCGGCGCGACGAGCCCCGTGCGGCCCCGCGCGACGAGCCGCGCCCGCAGCGCCGCGAACGGGCCCCGGACCCGGATTCGCCCTTCGCCAAGCTCGCCGCCCTCAAGGCGCAGCTCGAGGCGGGCGACGGCAACAAGCGCTGATGCGCATATGATGCCAAGCACCGCAGCGCCCCTGATGCCAAGCGCCGCGGCGCCCGTCATGCCGAGCACCGCGGCGCCAGGGCCATGAAGCCGGGGCGTCAGCGTCTCGACAAATGGCTGTGGTTCGCGCGCTTCGCGCGGACCCGGACCCTCGCGGCGCGCCTCGTCGAAGGGGGGTACGTCCGGGTGAACGGACGCCGGGCCGAGGCGGCGGCGACGGCCATCGCGGTCGGCGACGTCGTCACCGTGGCGGCGGCCCACACCACCGCCCTCGTCCGGGTCCTCGACCTCGGCGAACGGCGCGGCGGAGCCCCGGACGCGCAGACGCTCTATGCCGCCCTCGACGCCCCACCGGGCTGAACACCCCCGTGTCCCGCGGACGACACCGGTGCCGCCGACTGCGCGGGCCCCGGCCACCACGCTTGTCAGCCCATCGGACAGGGTCTAGAGCCTGCCCCATCAGGCGGAGCGGACACCGCACCAGCCAAAGCGTCAACGGATTTGCAAGGCCATCGGGCCGGCGGGGTTTCCCCGCATTGCCCGGGCCGGCGCGGATCGAGGACTTGAAGGCCCCATGACCTACGTCGTCACCGACAACTGCATCAAGTGCAAGTACATGGACTGCGTCGAGGTGTGTCCGGTGGACTGCTTCTACGAGGGCGACAACATGCTCGTCATCCATCCCGACGAGTGTATCGATTGCGGTGTCTGCGAGCCGGAATGCCCGGCCGAGGCGATCAAGCCCGACACCGAGCCGAACCTCGAGACCTGGCTGAAGCTCAACGCCGACTACGCGAAGACCTGGCCCAATATCACCCAGAAGAAGGACGCCCCCGGCGACGCCAAGGAGTGGGACGGGGTGTCCGGCAAGCTCGAGGCCCACTTCTCGGCCAATCCCGGCACCGGCGACTAGGCTTGGCCCACGCGGCTCCCGGTCACGGCTAGTCCGCGCCACGGGCGCGATGGGGCAAAGGGCGTTCCGGGATAGACACCCGGCCCGTGCCGACGCCCCCGGCAACTCCCGCCTTCCCTCCGTTTCGGGACGGGACCGGGAAGAACTCGGGGCGTCGACGCGGAAGAAGACCGGGCACGGCGCGCACGATCAACAGGGATTCATCCCGCATGCAGGGCGAGCCTGCGCCGGCAATCCTTTGATTCGGCGGCATGATTGTGCTATGCATGACGCCTGCCGTCGTTCGTGCCCGACGTGCTGCCTCCGGCCCTCGACAGATGGCTCTCTCGCTAGCTTGAGAAAACGAGGTCGCATGCGATCGACCGTCTGGGGTGTCCGACACCCTCGGCGGGCGGTCCTTCGTTGCGCTGTGTCGGCTGGCCCGGGAAACCGTGGGTTCGGCATCGTTCGGATGTCCGAGCCAACGGCCAAGGGGCCGAGACCGGGTGACCCATCCCGGGATTACCGTTCGGCGCGGCGATCAAATCCGCGCGATGTTCTGGAGGCGCTTCTCGCATGACCACAGCCAAGAAGACGACGGCATCGGGCCGCCAAGGCTTCAAGACCGGCGAAGCGGTCGTGTATCCGGCGCATGGGGTCGGTCGCATCACCGCCATCGAGGAGCAGGAGATCGCCGGCTACAAGCTCGAGCTGTTCGTCGTCTCGTTCGAGAAGGACAAGATGGTCCTGCGCGTGCCCACCGCGAAGGCCAACAGCGTCGGCATGCGCAAGCTCGCCGAACCCGAACTGGTCAAGAAGGCCCTCGACGTGCTCACCGGCCGCGCCCGGATCAAGCGTACCATGTGGTCGCGCCGGGCCCAGGAATACGAGGCCAAGATCAATTCGGGCGACCTGCTCTCGGTCACCGAGGTGGTGCGCGACCTGTTCCGCTCCGAGGCCCAGCCGGAGCAGTCCTACAGCGAGCGCCAGCTCTACGAGGCCGCCCTCGACCGGATCGTGCGCGAGATCTCCGCGGTCAACCGCATCACCGAGACCGAGGCCCTGAAGCTCATCGAGCAGAGCCTCGCCAAGTCGCCGCGCCGCGCCAAGGGCGAAGCGGAGGCCGAGGGCGAGGCCGAGGGCGAAGAGACCATCCAGGAAGAGGCGGCCTGAGCCGCATCGTCCTCAAAACGCTCCCTTCTTCGAGCCCGGCGCAGCAGCGCCGGGCTTTTTCGTTTCCGTCACCGGCCCGTCGCCGAGGGTGGACAAGAGGGTGGGCAAGAGAGTGGACAAGAGGGC
>NZ_VRUZ01000177.1:0-2337 GCF_008039485.1 Methylobacterium sp. WL69
CCGCTGGTGACCCCGTCCCAGCCCGCCAACGCCGCGCCCGTGGCCGTCGCTGATTTCGGCTCCGGCGTTGCCTACAAGTCCAACGCCACCGGCAACGTGCTGTCCAACGACAGCGATCCGAACGGCGACGCCCTGCACGTGGGCGCCGTCCAATTCGGCAACGGCGTCGCGGTGGCCCTGCCCGACTCGGGCACCGCCCAGGTGATGGGCCAGCACGGCACCCTCACGATCGCGGCCAATGGCGAATATCGCTACGTCGCGACCTCGGCCGGCAGCGATGCGTTCACCTACGCGGCCGTCGATCCGGGCGGCCTCGCCGCCCAGGCGACTTTGCGGATCGACAGTACCCAAGCCGCCCCCAATGCGAGCGAATCCTTCGGGTTCAAGCTCGGCGAGGCGTCCTTCGACTTCCGTCACGGTCACAGCGTGATGACGGCCCCGGACGGGACGGTGACGGATCTCACGGGCGTCGGCACCATCACGTTCGCCGACGGCACGGTCCAGGTGCGGGACGGCCAGCCCGGGGTCGACGACCTGTACTACGCCGCCCGGAACCTCGACGTCTGGCAGGCCGGGATCGACCCCGACCAGCATTATGCGCAGAACGGCTGGCGCGAGGGCCGGAACCCGAACGCGGAGTTCTCCACGAGCGGATACCTCAACGCCAATTCGGATGTGGCGTCGGCCGGCTTGAATCCGCTGCAGCACTACAACGAGTATGGCTGGAAGGAGGGGCGGAGCGCCGGCCCCGGCTTCTCGGCCGAAGCCTATCTCGCGACGAATCCGGACGTCGCCGCAGCGGGCCTCAACCCCCTTCAGCACTACGAGGAGTACGGCAGGGCGGAGGGCCGGTTCGCCTTCCCCGGTGCCGTCACGGCTGCCAACGGTCACGAAATCCACGGCGACTTCGACGCGACCTACTACCTGGCCCGGAACCCCGATGTCGCGGCCGCGGTGCCGGCCAACCACGACCCCGAGGGCTACGCCTTCCAGCACTACAACACCTACGGATGGCACGAGGGCCGCGATCCGAACGCGTTCTTCTCCACCGACAGCTACCTCGCCGCCAATCCGGACGTCGCGGGGCTGGGCCTGAATCCCCTCCTGCATCAGGAGGAGATGGGATGGCGCCAGGGACGCTCCTCCGGGACGGCGTTCGACAACAACGCCTATCTGGCGGCCAATCCCGACGTGGCGGCGGCGCAGATGGACCCCCTGCAGCACTACCTGCAGTACGGCATGGCGGAAGGCCGGCACCTCGCCTGACCTTCGCGGGTGATCCCCGGGTGGGCGGGCCGTCATCGGCCCTCGCCCACCCGGCGGCCGGCCCGTGAACAGGGGCGGAACGCGCGCCCCGAGGGCCCCGCGGGATGGCGCCCCGGGGAAGGACGCCCGACCGATTCGACGACGATGCCCGCCGGCGATCGCCAACGGGGTCGGCGACCTGCAACACAACTGGGGGAGCGTGTCATGTGCGGCATCGTCGGGATCGTCGGTCGGACTTCCGTGGCGGATTCCTTGGTCGAGGCCCTGCGGCGGCTCGAATACCGCGGCTACGATTCGGCCGGCATCGCCACCCTCGAACGGGGACGCCTGGTGCGGCGCCGGGCGGAGGGCAAGCTCGCCAACCTGGAGATGAGCCTGCGCGACGAGCCCCTCGGCGGGTCCATCGGCATCGGCCACACCCGCTGGGCCACGCATGGGCGGCCCACCGAAGCCAACGCCCACCCGCACGCCACGGCGCGGCTGGCCGTGGTCCACAACGGCATCATCGAGAATTTTCGCGAGCTGAAGGCCGAGCTGCAGGGCTTCGGAATCCGCTTCGAGAGCGAGACCGATACCGAGGTCGTGGCCCAGCTCGTCAGCCGGGAGATGGACAAGGGTCTTGAGCCGGAGGACGCGGTGGCCGCCGCCCTGCCCCGCCTGCACGGCGCCTTCGCCCTCGGTTTCATCTTCGCCGGCTACGACGACCTGCTCATCGGCGCCCGCCACGGCGCGCCGCTGGCCATCGGCTTCGGCCAGGACGAATTCGGAACGCGCGAGACCTATCTCGGCTCCGACGCCCTGGCGCTCGCCCCCTTCACCGAAGAGATCACCTACCTCGAGGAGGGCGACTGGGCGGTCCTCAGCCGCGCCGGCGCCGAGATCCGCGACATCGGCGGGGCCGTGGTCGAGCGCCCGCGCCAGCGCATCGTCGCCCAGGCCTATCAGGTCGAGAAGGGCAACCACCGCCACTTCATGGGCAAGGAGATCCACGAGCAGCCGGAGGTCGTCGGCCGCACGCTGGCCCATTACGTCGACCTCGCCAACGGCCGCGTCGCCCTGCCGGCGGACCTG
>NZ_VRUZ01000178.1:0-2287 GCF_008039485.1 Methylobacterium sp. WL69
CCGGCCGCGTCCGGGTCCGGACCCTGACCCTGCCCGACACCTACCAGGACCACAATTCCCCCGACGCCATGTACCGCGAGGCCGGCCTCGACGCCGACTCCATCGCCGGAACCGTGCGCGACACCCTGCCCGAGCGGAAGGTCCGGGGCCCGGCCAAGCTCGTCAGCGTCGGCCAGACCCAGCGCTGACCCGCCCCGCCCCCGATCCGTCGGGGGCTCAGGCGGCGTAGTACGACCGATACCAGTCCACGAAGGCGGGGATCCCCACGGACAGGGGCGTCTCCGGCACGGTGCCGACGAGGGCGCGCAGGAGGTCCGTGCTCGCGTGGGTGCGGGCCACGTCGCCGGGCGGCAGGGGTTTCAGCACCCGCTCGGCCCGTCGGCCGAGGGCCGCCTCGAGGGCATCGATCATCGCGTCGAGGCGCACGGGCCGGCCCCCGCCGATATTGACGAGGCGGTAGGGCGCCACCGGGCTCAGGGTGTCGCAATCGCCCACGGGCACCGTCCCGGGCGGCGTGTCCATGAGGCTGGCGATGGCCGCCACGAGGTCGTCGACGTAGGTGAAGTCGCGCTCGGCCGCCCCGTCGGCGAAGACTTCGATGGGCTCGCCGGCCAGGATCTTTCCCGTGAACAGGAACAGGGCCATGTCCGGCCGCCCCCACGGGCCGTAGACCGTGAAGAACCGGAACGCCGTGGTGGGGATGGCGAACAGGTGGCTGTAGGCATGCAGCATCGCCTCCCCGGCGAGCTTGCTCGCGGCGTAGAGGGTCAGGGGCGACACCGCCCGGTCGGTCTCGCGGAACGGCATCTGGGCGTTGCCGCCATAGGCCGAGCTCGTCGAGGCGAACAGGAGATGGCGCACGGGATGGGCCCGCACGGCCTCGATGAGGTTGGCGGTGCCGACCAGGTTGGCCTGCACGTAGGCGCCCGGATTCTCCAGGCTGTGGCGCACGCCGGCCTGCGCCGCGAGATGCACCACCATGTCGGGCCGCACCCGCGCCAGGGTGTCGAGGAGCAGGCCGGGCTCCTCCAGGCGCCCTTCCACGGCCTCGAACGCCGGATGCCCGGCGAGCCGCGCGTGGCGGGCGCGCTTGAGACCGACATCGTAATAGTCGCTGAACCCGTCGAGCCCCGTGACGGCGTGGCCCGCCGCCAGGAGACGGCGGCCGAGGTGGTAGCCGATGAAGCCGGCGCTGCCGGTCACGAGGACGCGCATCGGATCTCCCAGGAGGGGCGGGGCCGCAGGGTGGAGGCATGCCCTATCCCGTGCGCCGCCGCACCTCAAGAAACCGCGCCGCGCGCCGCGTCTTCCCGCCGCCATTCACCCATCCCGGGGCAGGCATACGCAGAAGGACTTGTTTGCGGACTGAAGAACGCCATATATAACAGCAGCATGACGTGATCGCGTCGCGCCCGCCCCACTCCCGCCGGTCCGCCACGCCAACGCCCCTGCGCCGTCCGCAAGGCCGCGATGGATAAGGACGAACCGTCGGAACGCGGCGCGCGCCTCCGATCTTCCCGACGGGCCCAGGCCCGCGACACTCTCTTTCCGCGAGTCGAACCCAACCATGAACCAGCTTGTCCGCATGTCCCAGGTCGGCGAGGCCGATGCGATCGCCGAGCCGTCCGCCTCCCTGCGGGTTCCCTTCGCGCAGTCGGGTGCGTTCGTGTGCAAGTTCATCATCGGCGAGCCCAACGACCGCGCCGTGTGCTGCGGCGCCCCGGTGTCCGACGGCAAGAGCTGGTGCGCTTTCCACCGCCGCATCGTGTTCGAGCCCGCCCGCCCCGGCCGCCTGCGCTGAACCCGGCCGACCCCGCCCATCGACCTCACCCCGCCGGGCCACCCGGCGGGGTTTTTCATGCGCGTTCAGGGCGAGGCGGGATCAGGCGACGGGATCAATCGTCGAAATCGTCGGCCTCGTAGGGGCGATAACCGTACAGGAGACGGCCATCGGGGCCGGAGACGGTGCTGCGGCGCACGACGAGGTAGCCCGCCGCCTCGGCCTGCCGGATGCGCCGGGCGCGCGGGTCCGCGTCGAACCCACCGGGCGGCGGGGGCGGCGCGAGGAAGCCGTAGGAGACCGGCCGGGCCGCCGTGTCCCGCATCCGGGCGTGGGCGGCGCTCCGCATCGGGACCTGGGCGTGGACGATGCGGACGGGGGCGCTCCGCAGGCCCGGATGGGTCGGCGTGAGGGTCCGGACCGCGACGACGGGCCGGGGGCGGGCCACCGCCACCCGTGTCTTCGGAGTGCGCGAGGCGGTCCGGGGGGCGGCCCGGGGTTTCGCGG
>NZ_VRUZ01000179.1:0-2281 GCF_008039485.1 Methylobacterium sp. WL69
CCCGCGGGCCCTGCCCCAGAGCGTGGGGCTGGGCGGCGGCGCCGCCACGCCCGACCCCGACGCCGTGCGGGCCGGTGACGAGCTCGACGCCGCCGCGGTGCCGGGCGTGGGCCTCGAGGCGCCGATCCTGACCTCGCGCGGGGCCAAGCGCGGCTACGTCGTGCCGAAGCAACCCTTCTTCCTCGACCCGCTCCTGTAGGGTCCGTACCCACCGGACCGGTTCAAGGCACTGCGATGCATCACTTCCACTACCGCGACGGTCGCCTCGCCGCCGAGGATGTCGACCTGACGGCCCTCGCCGACGCGGTCGCGACGCCGTTCTACTGCTATTCCACCGCCACCCTGGAGCGGCACTACCGGGTCTTCGCGCAGGCCTTCGCCGGCGACGACGCCCTGGTCTGCTACGCCATGAAGGCGAACTCGAACCAGGCGGTGCTCACCACCCTCGCCCGCCAGGGCGCCGGCATGGACATCGTCTCGGAGGGCGAACTGCGCCGGGCGCTGGCCGCCGGGGTCGATCCGCAGCGGATCGTGTTCTCCGGCGTCGGCAAGACCCCCGACGAGATGGCCGCCGCCCTCAAGGCCGGCATCTACTGCTTCAACGTCGAGAGCGAGCCGGAACTCGCGGTGCTGTCGGGGGTCGCCTCCGGCCTCGGTCTCACCGCCCCCGTCTCCATCCGGGTGAATCCCGACGTCGACGCCGGAACGCACGCAAAAATCTCGACGGGAAAATCCGAAAACAAGTTCGGCATTCCCATCGGCCGGGCGCGGGCGGTCTACGCGCAGGCCGCCGCCCTGCCGGGGCTCGCGGTCTCGGGCGTCGACATGCACATCGGCAGCCAGATCACCGACCTGACGCCGTTCGACCACGCCGCCCGGCTGCTCGCCGGCCTCGCCCGCGACCTGCTCGCCGACGGCCACGCCCTGCACCACATCGATTTCGGCGGCGGCCTCGGCATCCCCTACCGCGACGACAACGCGCCCCCGCCGGACCCCGCGGCCCTGGCTGCACTCCTGCGCCCGCACTTCGCCGGCCTCGGCCTGCGCCCGGTCTTCGAGATCGGCCGGATGATCGCCGGCAATGCCGGCATCCTCGTCACCCGCGTGCTCTACGTGAAGCGCACCGAGGGCCGGACCTTCGTCATCGTCGACGCGGCCATGAACGACCTCATCCGCCCGACCCTGTACGACGCCTATCACGGCCTGCGCCCCGTCCGCGAACCGGGCCCCGAGACGCCCCGCCTCGTCGCCGACGTGGTCGGCCCCGTCTGCGAGAGCGGCGACTACGTCGCGCTGGGCCGCGACATCCCCGAAGTGGCTCCGGGCGACCTCGTGGCGGTCATGAGCGCCGGCGCCTACGGCGCCGTCCAGGCCGGCACCTACAACACCCGCCGCCTCGTCCCCGAGGTGCTGGTGCGCGGGTCGGACTGGGCCGTGGTGCGCCCGCGCCAGACCTACGAAGAGCTCATCGGCCTCGACCGCGTACCGGATTGGCTGTCGGAGCCGGCTTGAGGGATTGGATGAGCGCCCTGGCGCAAGTCTTTGCTCAAGCTCGCTGAACGCTTGAGTGCATCCCCTCTCCCCGCGCGCGGGGAGAGGACCGCAGGCACCCCGTTGTGCCTGCGGCGAGCGGAGGCGAAGCCGGAGCGACGGTGAGGGGGCTGCGTCGGATGTGGCTCCTTCGGACGCGCCCCCTCACCGTCGGCTGCCGCCTCGCTCCGCCTACGACGGGGTCGGCGAAGCCCTCTCCCCGCAAGCGGGGCGAGGGGATGCGCTCCGGGTGGTCCGCTGCGTCCCGATCCCGGTCAGCGAAACGATCCCGGCCTCAAGCCGCCAGTTCCGTCTCCAGCCGAAGCGTGGCTTCATCCGGCACATCGAGGGCCTCGGCCAAGTCTTTCAAAAACTTGCGCTCCTGCAGGGTGTCGGGGTCGATGGCGAGGCGGGCCGCCGCGTAGATGCGGGCGGCCTGCTCGGGGTTGTTCGCCCCCTCGGCGATGGCGTCGACGGTGGCCGGGTCGGCCAGCTCGGCTTCGAGCCAGCGGCGGCCGTCGTCGGCGATGCCCGCCGCCGCCAGGGCGTCGTCGAGGCGCCTGCGCTCGCCCGCATCCACGAGGCCGTCCGCCAGGGTCGCCGCCACCATGGCGCGCAGCATGGTCCGGGCCTCGTCCTCGCCGACCTGGATGTGGTCGAACGGCGTCAGGTCGGTGATCTGGCTGCCGATGTGCATGTCGACGCCCGAGACCGCGAGCCCCGGCAGGGCGGCGGCCTGCGCGTAGACCGC
>NZ_VRUZ01000017.1:0-61831 GCF_008039485.1 Methylobacterium sp. WL69
GGGGGGGGGGGGGGGGGGGCGCCCGGGATTCGGATTGATGCGCTTGGCCAAAGGCTCGGGCTCGCGGCGCGGGCGCATGGCCCGACGCTAGAAGGTCTTGGCCGATCCCGGCACGGGATCACGGCCTCAAGCCCATAACATGGGCTCGACCCCGCTTCCGGGCAACGGGCGCGGGGGCAGCCCTCAACACCGTTTCGTCCGCCGCGGCGGATCAGCCCGTGGCGGCCGATTGGCGGATGCGCTCCACCGCCGCGTCGATGTCGAGATCGGGGGCGGCGATCTCGCCGAGGGTGAACGGGCACAGGGCCGGCAGCCCGAACTCGACCTGGCCTTCCGCCGCGCGGAATTCCGGCGCCTCGGCGTCGCCCACCGCCAGGGTCCACATCCCGTCGATCTTGAGATGCGCGACGGCGGCCGGATCGGCGACGATCCGGCCATGGTCCTGGCGCGCCTCCTCGCGCCACAGGAGGCTGGCGCGGTCGTCCCCCATGAGGGCCGCCTTCACGAGGCTGGCAAGGAGGTGTCTGACGTCGTTCATGGGGCTGTCCGTTGGAGCGCGATGGCGTCTACCCGGGCAAGGCCCGGGCCAGCCCTTCAGTACGGCGTGCCGCCCGCGCGCTTGGCCTGCAGGGCCTCGGCGTACCAGACCAGCTCGTCGAGGAAGCGCCTGGCGGCCTTGGTCAGCCATTCCTCCTGCGCGTTGCCTTCGGCATCGAGGGCCTTGCCGATGCGCGGGATCGGCAGGAGCGACGGGATGCTCGACGCACCGAGTTCGGCCATCATCGCACGCAGCTGCATCGCCGCGCGCACGCCGCCATACTGCCCGGCCGAGTAGCAGCAGATGGCGGACGGGTGCCAGGAATACTCCTCGAGGAAATGGTCGAGGGTGTTGGACAGGGCCGGCGGGATCGAATGGTTGTACTCGGCCGAAACCACCACGAAGGCGTCCGACCGGCGATAGAGCGTCGCCAGCTCCTCCAGAGCCGGGGGCGCCGACCCTTTGGGGTATTCCTTGTACATCTTGTCCAGCAGCGGCAGCTGCAGGGCGGCCGGATCGACCAGGGGCGCCTCGATGCCGCGCGCCTCCAGTTGTGTGACCAGGAACCGCGCGGCGCGCAGGCCCTGGCGTTCGGTGCGGACGGAGCCGAGGATCACGGGTATCACGAGGGGCATGGCGGGCTCCGGTGGGGGATTTGGGTCGTGTCAGCCGTCGGTGGCGCGCTCGAAGGTGACGATGCTGCGGGTCTCGCCCTGCTTGGCCCAGTTCGGCATGATCCGCCACGGGGTGAGCACTTCGAGCCGCTTGCCGTCGAGCTTGAACGTGCGGGTCTGGTCCGTGCCGATCCAGTCGGGATTCCAGGCGGTGTCGATCCGGGTGGTCCACTGGTCGCCGCTGGTGGTGAACTTGCCGGTGTAGGACACGGTGGTGTCGAGGAGACGGGCCTTGCCCTCGGCGTCCTTGGCGGGCTTGCGGCCCTCGCCCGTGAGGTTGAAGAACACCCGGCCCTCGGGCGTGAAGTAGGCGTAGCCGGTGGGGTGCGCGCCCATCACCGGGTCCTTCTCGCCGCTGGACCGGATCTCGACCTCGTAGGAGACGAGCTTCCACAGGCCGGTGATGCGGGAATCGCCCTCCGCGTGGGCGCCGGCCGCGATCAGGCTTGCGACGGCGCCGAGGAGCGGGGTCGGGCCGCGTGGGCGGCGCGCCGGGACGTGACGGAGTCGGTGAACGGGCATGGGCATCTCCCTGGGGGCGGGCGTCTCGCGGCCCGCTCTCCCCTAATCTGGACGCCGAAAGCGCCGCGGCCAACCCTCTTCGTCAGGCATTCAAGCCCTGCACCGGACCGATCCCAGGCGCCGCGGCCTTCGCGCGCCTGCGGGCGCTGCGGCGGCGCAGGACGTAGAGGACGAGGCCGCTCGCCGCCAGGAGCGGCATCAGCAGGGAGGTCGCAAAGAACACGAACGCGACGAACCCGCCGAAGAAGCGCCCGCGATGGACCTCCAGCATGTTGTCGGCCATGAGCCGGCCCAGGGGCTTGTCGGCGTAGCGGGTGGCCGTCAGGCGTTCGCCGGTGGCCGGGTCGTAGGTGATCTCGTCGCGCGCCTTCGGATGGTCGGCGGCACTGCCGAGATAGCGGATGCGGATCGCCGTGGTGTCCGGTCCCGGCAGGGCGACGATGACGAGGTGGGCGCCGGCGCCCTCGCGTGCGTTGAACGCGGCCCAGGCCCTGTCGAGGGCGAGGGGCGCCGTCTCGACGGTGCGGCCGAGGACGCGGCCGGGCTTGGCACGCGGCGCCTCGCCCGTCAGCACGTAGGTCGCCGCCGTCCGGTACCAGTCGTAGGACCACCACAGGCCCGAGAGCGCGATGACCGCGTAGACCGGCAGGAGCCACGTCCCCGCGATGGTGTGCAGCGACCACCAGCGCGCGCGGCCCGGGCGCCTGAGGTTGGGCTTCAGCCAGATCCGCCAGGAATGGATCTGGGGCCAGCGCAGGTAGAGGCCCGTCGCGAGGAAGGCGAGGAGGGCGATGGTGCTGGCGCCCGTGATGCTGCGGCCCCAGCCCTTGCCGTCGCCCGGCACGAGGAGCCAGCGATGCAGGGCGCGCACCGTCGCGAACGCGGATTCCAGACGCGCCTCACCGCGTTCGTGTCCGTCATACGGGTCGAGATAGACCGAGACCGGCCGCTCACCCGTCCGGGCGTCGTAGACGAAGCGGGCGCGGGGACTCCGCTCCGGGTCGCCCGAGAAGGTGAGGGCGTTCACCTTCAGGCCGGGGCGCTGTGCTTCCAGCCGCGCCACCAGGGCTTCGGGGCCGAGGCGGGCCGCGTCCCGCACGGCGACGAAGGCCCGGTCGCCGTTCGCCCAGTCGCCGATGGCGTCCTCGTAGCTCATCAGCGCGCCGGTCACGCCGAGGAGGACGAGGACGAGGCCGGCGCTGAGGCCGAGGGCCCAGTGCAGGCGGAACAGGATCGTGCGGACCATGGCTTTGCGCCCTACCAGAACAGGCGCGCCGAGACGATGGCCTGGAACGGCTCGCCCAACGCCACGCCGAGGTTGGTGCCGATGGACGAGGTGTAGGTGGTCTCGTTGGTGAGGTTGCGCAGGTTGAGCTGCACCGTCGCCGGCCGGTCCGCCACTTGGGTGTCGTAGGCGATGAACGCGTCGGCCACCGCGTAGTCCGGCATCCGGAAGGTGTTGGCGGCGCTGCCCGGCCGCGAGCCGACGTAGCGCCCGCCGAGGCCGGCGCGCAGGCGGCCGTCGCCCACCGGTCCGAAATCGTGGGTGAGGAACACCGAGGCCGTGTGGGGCGCGACGTTGAGCAATTCGTTGCCCTTCAGGGTCGGGTCCTCCGTCACCACCGCGTCGGTGTAGGCGTAGGTGGCGATGACGCTCCAGTCCGGGGCGATCTGGCCGGCGACGTCGAGTTCGAAGCCGCGGGAGTTCACCTTGCCGGCGGTGCGGCTGTAGCTGATGGCGTTGATGACCTCGGTGTAGAGGACGTTCGCCTTGGTGATGTCGTACAGGGCGGCCGTGGCGGTGATTCCGTCGAAGAGCTCGGCTTTCAGGCCGACCTCGTAGGCCTCGCCTTCTTCCGGCGGCAGGGCGCCGATGAAGCTCGCGATGGACGAGTTCGGCCGGAAGGTCTGGCTGTAGGACGCGTAGGCCGACAGGCTCGGCGTCAGGAGGTAGACGAGCCCGACGCGGGGTACCACGCGCCCGCCCGACACGTCCGTGTTGGTGTTGAACGGGCGGCCCTTGCCGGCCATCTGCGAGAAATCCTGATAGCGCAGGCCGCCGACAACGATGAGCTGCTCCGTGAGCGAGATCGAATCCTGCGCATAGACCGAGGCCGTCTCGATGCGCTCGCGCTGGTCGCTGTCCACGGCCGAGACGGCGAAGCTCTGCGGCAGCCGGCCGTAGATGGGATTGAAGATGTTGAAGCTGGTGCTGTTGGGGCCGCGGATCAGGCGGGTGCGCAGCACGTCGGAGTGGTCGTAGGACGCGCCGACGAGGAGGTCGTGCTCGACGCCGAGGAAGGTTTCCTTGCCGGTGAAGTCGAGGCGGCCGGAATGGACCGAGAAGTTCGAGTCCTGCGTGGCGTCGGCCCTGCGCACCAGGGCGTTGGTGGCCGGATTGTAGGACACCACCCGGGCCTGGTTGTCCTGATAGAAGTTGTGGCTGAAGGCGTAGTTGAAGTTCGCCTTCCAGGTGGCATCGAAACGGTGCTCGACGTTGAGGCTGGCGACGTGGTTCTCGCCCGCGGTGATGTTGTAGCGCTCGTCGAAGCGGCGGTCGCGCGGCACGTTCACGGGCTTGCCGTTACGCAGGTCGAAGATCGTGCCGCGGTCGAACGGAAGCTTGTAGTGCGACCACTCGTAGGCCAGCGTCACCCGCGTGGCGTCGCCCTGCCACGTCACCGACGGGGCGACGACCTGCTGGTTCTGGGTGCCGAAGTTGCGCCAGTACTCGGCGTTGCGATGCTGCGCAATGAAGCGATAGGCGAGGTTGGTGCCCGCGATGGGGCCGGTGAGGTCCGCCTCGACGCCGCCGCCGTTGAAGCTGGTGCCGAACGTCTCGATGTAGCCCGCCTGGACGAAACGCGGCGTCTTGGTGACGATGTTGATGAGGCCGCCGGGATCGAGGATGCCGTAGAGGGCCGAGGCCGGTCCTTTCAGCACCTCGACGCGCTGGGTGGTCGGCATGAACGAGCGCGGCAGCGCGGTCCGCAGGCCATCGCGAAGAATCGAGCCGTCGCGGTTGTCGCCGAAGCCGCGGCGGATGAAGGCGTCCTGGGTGCCGCCGAGGGTGTTGGTCTGGGTGATGCCCGAAACGTTGTAGAGCGCCTCGTCGAGGGTGCGCACGCCCTGATCCTGCAGCGCCTGCTCGGTGACCACGGCCACCGCCTGCGGAATCTTGAGGATCGGCGTCTCGGAGCCCATGGCGATGGAGGAGCGCACCGGCTGGTAGCCCCGCGACACCGCCTTGCCGTCGCCCGACACGGACAGTTCGTCCAGCGCAATGATGGGGTCGCTGGCCTGTTGGGCCTGCGCGGCACCCGACAACAGGCTGACGGTCGCCAGAAGACTGGCGTGGAAAGACGTCTTCGACATGGAGAGGGCTCGACTCGGACGACAGCGCGACGTGACCGAGCGAACGCCCCTTGTCTGCTGTATGTCTCCGCCTACCTAAAGCATCTGTCTATTGTCAATCGATGCGCGATCGAAGTCCATACCTGAGAAATATTGAATTGGACTATTTATAAAGTAGAAAGAGCCTTTCTACAACTTGCGATCGTCCCTCTTTGCATTATCGTGTGCGTGGATCGCACGGTGGCGTGAGGCAGCGTCACGGCAGCGGACCAAAACCCTACTTTATTGCCTGTTGGTCAGGGTGCGTTCCTGCCTTGCTGCACGGCTTCGGCGACGCGGACCGAAGTCGGGGAGTTGCCCCCGTGCGTGGAGCCCAAATGCACAGGGCCGGTGACCGACCCCTCAACGCCGCTTCGAGGCCGGGACACGGCGGGCGTGGTTCTTCCCTTCCCCGACCGGCGCCCATCCCGGCCGGTTCTCGACCCGCAGAATACCCTCTCGGCGACCGGATGGGATCGGGGCCGCGCCTTCCTCGAGACCGAAAACGCGGAACGCCGGAGCCCCCTTCGAGGCCCCGGCGTCGCGATCGTCCGAAAGGTCGGGCGCGTGCGCCCGGCCCGCTCGCCTCAGAGCGAGTAGTACATGGTGAACTCGACGGGGTGCGGGGTCATCTCGTAGCGCATCACTTCCGTCATCTTGAGCTCGATGAACGAGTCGATCTGATCGTCGGTGAAGACGTTGCCCATCTTGAGGAAGGCGCGGTCGCGGTCGAGGTTCTGCAGGGCTTCACGGAGCGAGCCGCAGACGGTGGGAATCTTCTTCAGCTCGCGCGGCGGCAGGTCGTAGAGATCCTTGTCCATGGCCGGGCCCGGATCGATCTTGTTGAGGATGCCGTCGAGGCCCGCCATGAGCAGGGCCGAGAAGGCGAGGTAGGGGTTGGCCATCGGATCGGGGAAGCGGACCTCGACGCGCTTGGCCTTCGGGTTGGTCGTCCACGGGATGCGGCAGGAAGCCGAGCGGTTGCGGGCCGAGTAGGCCAGCAGCACGGGCGCCTCGTAGCCCGGCACCAGGCGCTTGTAGGAGTTGGTCGACGGGTTGGTGAAGGCGTTGAGCGCCTTGGCGTGCTTGATCGTGCCCCCGATGAACCACAGGCATTCCTGGCTGAGGTCGGCGTACTTGTCGCCGGCGAAGAGCGGCTTGCCGTCCTTCCAGATCGACTGGTGCACGTGCATGCCCGAGCCGTTGTCGCCGTAGACGGGCTTCGGCATGAACGTCGCTGTCTTGCCGTAGCTCTGGGCGACGTTGTGGATGCAGTACTTGTAGATCTGCATGTGGTCGGCGAGCAGGGTCAGCGTGTCGAACTTCATGCCGAGCTCGTGCTGGGCCGACGCCACCTCGTGGTGGTGCTTTTCCACCTTCACGCCCATGGACTGCATGGCGGCGAGCATCTCGCCGCGCATATCCTGGGCCGAATCCTGCGGCGGCACCGGGAAGTAGCCGCCCTTCATCGGGATGCGGTGGCCGAGGTTGCCGCCCTCGTAATCGGTGAAGCCGTTGATCGGCAGCTCGGTGGAATCGAGCTTGAAGCCGGTCTGGTACGGGTCGGAGGCGAACTTCACGTCGTCGAACACGAAGAACTCGGCCTCGGGGCCGACATAGATCGTGTCGCCGATGCCCGTGGACTTGAGATACGCCTCGGCGAGTTTCGCCGTGCCGCGCGGGTCACGGCTGTAGGGCGCGCCGGTGGAGGGCTCGAGCACGTCGCAGACGATGGACATGGTGGAGGCCGAGAAGAACGGGTCCATGCAGGCCGTGGCCGGGTCCGGCATCAGCAGCATGTCCGACTCGTTGATGGCCTTCCAGCCGGCGATGGACGAGCCGTCGAACATGGTGCCGTCGGTGAAAATCTCGTCGTCCACGAGGGAGACGTCGAACGTCACGTGCTGCCACTTGCCGCGCGGATCGGTGAACCGAAAGTCCACGTACTTGACGTCGTTGTCCTTGATCTCTCTCAGGACATCGGCTGCAGTCTTGGCCATCCTCGGGGGTCTCCTTCGTTCGCGGCATTCAGCCGTGGTTTTGCCGCCGGCCGCCGAGCGGCCCGCGGTTGGGCTCGGGTTTATAGGGTTTTCGCGCGGGGTGGACCCGGTTTGCGCGAAGAAAACACCATTGCCCGAAAACAGAGCAGCGATTCCGTTATGACGGACGGCGGCACGGTGCTGCGACGGCGATGACCCGGTCCGTGTCGGACCGCGCGTATCGGCGGATGCCCGGGGACGAGATCAGGAAAGGGGACGAGATCAGGAAAGGGGACGAGATCAGGAAAAAAGAATCAGATCGCGTCGGTGCCGGTCTCGCCGGTGCGGATGCGGATCGCTTCCTCGATGGACGAGACGAAGATCTTGCCGTCGCCGATACGCCCGGTCTGGGCCGATTTGCGGATCGCCTCGACGGCGCCCTCCACCAGGGCGTCCGACAGCACGATCTCGAGCTTCACCTTGGGCAGGAAGTCGACCACGTACTCGGCGCCGCGATAGAGCTCCGTGTGGCCCTTCTGGCGGCCGAAGCCCTTGGCCTCGATCACGGTGATCCCCTGCAGGCCGACCTCCTGGAGGGCTTCCTTCACCTCGTCCAGTTTGAAAGGCTTGATGATCGCTTCGATCTTCTTCATGCCGGGCGGGCCTGACCTCGATGCTGCTCTGAACCACTTTGGTATCATCGCCGCCGGGCCTTCGCCACGCCGTTTTGACGATGGTCGGCTAAAATCTGCACAACGAATGTGCATGCCCTGCAAATCGTTCGATCTCGCGCCCGTCGGTGGACCAGCGTGAGGCAGGGTGTGAGCGGCGCGCAGGCATGCAGGGAAACCCGGGATCGTGAGGGACTACGAGATGACGACGCGCCTGCTCACGGTCGAGGCCATGCGCCGGGTCGATGCCGCCGCGATCCGGGGGGGCACCGCGGGGGCGCAGCTGATGGCGCGGGCCGGGGCCGCCGTCGCCGACCGGGTGCGGGCCCGGCTGCCGGAGGGCGGGCGCGTCCTCGTCCTGTGCGGGCCCGGCAACAACGGCGGCGACGGGTTCGTGGCGGCCCGATCTCTCGTGGAGGACGGTATTTCCGTCGATCTCGCCGCCCTCGTGCCGGTCGCCGACCTGAAGGGCGATGCCGCCGGGGCGGCGGCCGGATGGACCGGTCCCGTCCTGCGGGTGTCCGACATCGTGAATTTCTCCGCCTACGGCCTCGTCGTCGATGCCCTGTTCGGCGCCGGCCTGTCGCGCGACCTCGACGGGGACGCGGCCGCCTGCGTGGAGCGTCTCGCGCGGGCGGCCGTGCCCGTCATCGCCGTCGACGTGCCGAGCGGCATCGATGGCGACACCGGCGCCGTCCGTGGCGTCGCCGTGCGGGCCGTCGAGACCGTCACCTTCGTCGCCCTCAAAGTCGGGCACCTGCTTCAGCCGGGACGCGCCCATTGCGGCACGCTCCATGTCGCCGAGATCGGCACCGGCGATGCGGATCTGGACGCCGGGTTCGGAACGGACGCCCCCCTGTGGCGCAACGGCCCGGCCCTGTGGGGACGTGCCGTTCCGCGCCTGGAGGCGACGAGCCACAAGTACACGCGCGGTCACGTCTTGGTCCTGTCCGGACCGGTCCATCGCACCGGCGCGGCACGGCTCGCCGCGCGCGGGGCGCTCCGGATCGGGGCCGGCCTCGTCACCGTGGCCGCGCCCGCGGCCGCCATGGCGGAGAACGCCGCCCATCTCACGGCGATCATGCTGCGCGCCTGCGACAGCGCCGACGACCTCGACGACCTCCTGGTGGACGAGCGCCTGAACGTGGTCCTGGCCGGCCCCGGCCTCGGCATGGGCGAGGCCACCCGCGACCTCGTCGCCGTGGCGGCGGCGGCCTCGCGTCGCCTCGTGCTGGATGCCGACGCCCTCACGAGCTTCAAGGGGCAGGCGCGCCTGCTCGCCGCCCACCTCACCGAGGGCGACTCGCAGGCCGTGTTGACCCCCCATGACGGCGAGTTCGCCCGGCTGTTCGAGGGAACGGACGCGGTGTCCGACGACCTGTCGAAACTGGAACGCGCGCGCCGGGCCGCTTCCCTGGCCGGCGCCGTGGTGGTGCTCAAGGGGGCCGACACCGTCATCGCCGCGCCGGATGGCCGCGCCGCCATCAACGACCACGGCACGCCCTATCTCGGCACCGCCGGCTCGGGCGACGTACTGTCCGGCCTCGTCGCCGGCCTGCTCGCGCAGGGGATGGATCCGTTCGAGGCCGCCGCCGCCGCCGTCTGGATGCACGGCGATGCCGGACGCCGCCACGGCCCCGGCCTCATCGCCGAGGACCTTCCGGAGTTGATCCCGGCGGTGCTGCGGGACGTTCTGGACACCTGACCGGGCGTCAGGTCACCTCGAACCAGCCCCACAATCCGGTGTCGAACCGCTCCAGCACCGTCGAGCCGATGACCCAGCGGCCGGGATTGTCGGCCTTGAAGGCGATGCGGGCGGTGCGGCCTTCGAGGAGCTGGAAGGTGTCGAGCCAGTAGGGCTCCCAGCCGTCGTCGAGGGGGTGGAGCAGGCGGAAGGAATGGCCGTGCAGGTGGAGCGCCTGGGGGAAGGCGGTGTCGTTGCGCAGGGCCAGCACCACCACCTGTCCGCGCTTGACCGTGAACAGGGGCGCCACCCCGGCGGTGCCGCCGGCGCCGTTGACGGCCCAGACCTTCGCCGCGTCGCCCGTATAGACCGGCTCGGCCGCCGGCTTGTCCTTGTCGATGCGGGCCCCGCCCGTCAGCACCACGTCCCGACGTAGCGCGTTCTGCAGCTTCACCTCCGCCGGCAGGAGCTTGTTCTCGCCGATGGGGCCGATGGCACCGCGCTTTCCCGTCACCGGCTCGCCCCCGGTGGTGAGGGTGGCGAGCGCCAGGCCGTTGCCGACGAGCGCCGTGATGCTGCCCGCGGCGCCGACCTCCGCCGGCATGTCGAGCATCAGGTCGTAGCGGGTGCCGGGCGGGAACGGCAGGGTGGCGCGCAGGGGCTCGAACGTGTCCGTGGGCTGGCCGTCCACCGCCGCGACGTAGACCTTGAGGTTGTCGAAGCGGATGCGGGTGCCGCGGGCGTTGCAGGCATTGGCGAGACGCAGGCGCACCCGGCTGCCCGGCCGGACGGGGACCGCATCGGGCGCGGGCTTGCCGTTGACGGTGACGAGGTTGCCGAGGCGCCCCGAACTCGCCGCGAAGGCCGTCTGGCCGAAGGGCAGCAGGGTGCCGTCGTCGGAGAGCCGCCAATCCTGCATCAGCACCGTGAGGTCGTGGTCCACGGCTGGCGGCACCGCCTCCTCGACCACGAGCATGCCGGAAAGCCCCCGGCCCGCCGGCTCGCTCGATCCGCCGATCACGAGGGGCCGGATCAGGAAGCTGCCGGCGTCGGGGGGCGCGAACGCGTAGGTGAAGTCGCCCCCCGGCGGGATCGGCGCCTGGGTGAGGCCGCCCACACCGTCCATGGGGTTCTGGTTGCGCACGCCGTGCCAGTGCAGGGAGAGCGGCTTGTCGGTCTTGTTCTCGACCCGGAGGCGCACGGTTTCGCCGAGCCTGACCCGCACCACCGGCGGAACGGCCGTACCGTCGAAGGACCAGACCGGGGTCACGACCGCCGGCTCGGGCTTCAGGCGGGTCGTGCCGGGCCCGGCGCTGAGCGGCCGCGCCGGGGCCTCGGGCTTCGATTCGGATTTCACCTCGGGCGCGGGCTTCATCGGGGAGCCCGATCTTGCCGGCGCCTGGGCGGCCGCCGCCGTCGATCCGAGGGCCAGGGCCGCGACGCTACCGAGCAGGGTCCGGCGCGAGAGCGCCGGCTCGGGGAGCGCCGATCCGGCGGCGGGCGACGGGGAACGATGCGGCATGACACCTCTGGCGGGCAGCGGGAACGGTCGGTCGAAAACGCCCGCGCCGCTTGTAGACGCCGGGCCGGAGCGCGCCAACCGGCGTGCCGGACCGCCTGTCCGGAGGCGGACCCACACGGAATCGCACACCCCGACTTTTTTTGCTGCGGCCCGTTGCGCCCGTGCTATAGGACCGCGCTCTGGCGGCGGGATGCGCGCCGGAGGTCGTCGCTTGCGGGCGTGGCGGAACTGGTAGACGCGCTGGTTTTAGGTACCAGTGTCGCAAGACGTGGGGGTTCGAGCCCCTCCGCCCGCACCAGTCCATCGCTGTAGGGAACGGATTGGCTCACCGCGATTGGCCGGCCGGGCCCGCCGTTGCGATTCGGCCTTCGGTTCAGCGTGACATTCTGGCGCCGATCTTCCTCCCGCCCGGTCAACGGGTGGTGGGGACCGACCGAATTTGACGCCATCACACGGACGACAGCGGAAGAACGACCATGCAGGTGACCGAGACACTCTCCCAGGGGCTGAAGCGCGAGTTTCAGGTATCCCTTGCCGCGCATGAGCTCGAGGAGCGCCTGAACAGCGAGCTGTCGACCCTCAAGGACAAGGCCCAGATCAAGGGCTTCCGCCCCGGCAAGGTGCCGGTGGCCCACCTGCGCAAGCTCTACGGCCGCTCGGTGATGGCCGACGTGCTGCAGAACGCCGTCAACGAAGCCAACCAGAAGATCGTCCAGGACAACAACCTCAAGCTCGCCCTCGAGCCCAAGGTCGAGTTCCCCGGCGAGCAGTCCGTGGTCGAGCGGGCGCTGGACGCCAAGGCCGACCTGTCGTTCAACGTCGCGCTCGAAGTGCTGCCGACGTTCGAGCTCGCCGACCTCTCCGACGTCAGCCTGACCAAGCTGGTGGCCAAGCCCTCCGACACGGAGGTCGACGAGGCCATCACCCGCATGGCGTCGTCCAACCGCAGCTTCTCGGCCCGCGACGAGGGTGCCGCCGCCGAGACCGGCGACCGGGTCACCATCGACTTCGTCGGCCGCATCGACGGCGTCGAGTTCGAGGGCGGCAAGGGCGAGGGCATCGACCTCGAACTCGGCTCGGGCCAGTTCATCCCCGGCTTCGAGGAGCAGCTCGTCGGCGCCAAGGTCGGCGAGAACCGCGTGGTGAAGTCGACCTTCCCCGAGGCCTACGGCGCCGAGGCGCTGGCCGGCAAGGACGCCGAGTTCGACGTCACCGTCACCGCCATCCAGGCGCCGGGCGAGACCAAGATCGACGACGAGCTCGCCAAGGGCTTCGGCATGGAATCCCTCGACAAGCTGAAGGAGGCGGTCTCCACCGCCATCGGCGGCGATTTCGAGGCGCAGTCCCGGCGTAAGCTCAAGAAGGAGCTCCTCGACGCCCTCGACACCAAGTACGCGTTCGAGCTGCCCCCCAGCCTCGTCCACCAGGAATTCGCCGCCGTCTGGGCCCAGGTCGAGCAGGACCTCAAGACCCGCGAAAAGACCTTCGCGGACGAGGGGACCACCGAGGAGAAGGCCACCGCCGAGTACCGCAAAATCGCCGAGCGTCGCGTGCGCCTCGGCTTGGTGCTTGCGCAGGTCGGTGAGACCGCCGATATCAAGGTGAGCGACGACGAGGTGAACCAGGCGCTGATCGCCCGGGTCCGGCAGTTCCCCGGCCAGGAGCAGCAGGTCTGGGACTTCTACCGCAAGAACGCCCAGGCGCTTGCCGAGCTGCGTGCGCCGATCTTCGAGGAGAAGGTCGTCGACCATGTGCTCGGGCAGGTGAAGCTCGTCGAAGAGCCGGTCTCGAAGGAGACGCTGTTCGCCGACGAGGACGAATCCGAGGCATCCGAGGGTGCGTCCAAGACCGAGTCCGGCAAGGACAAGACCGAGTCCGGCAAGGACGAGACCGTTTCGACCGGAAGCGACGAGGCCCTGCCTGCCGTCGCCAAGGCCGACTGAGCCCGGTGCTCCTTTCGAGGGCGGCGGGCGGAAAGTAAGGCGGCGTTCATCGCCGCCGGAGTTCGCTGAAACGTCCGGCCCGCGCCCGATTCGCGGCGCGGCCGGACCCCTTGAAGCCTGGGGCACGTGATGATGAGAGATCCGGTCGACTATTATAACTCCGCGCTCGTGCCCATGGTGGTCGAGCAGTCGAGCCGCGGCGAGCGTGCCTTCGACATCTATTCGCGCCTGTTGCGCGAGCGCATCATCTTCCTCACCGGTCCGGTGGAGGATTACGGCGCCTCGCTCATCGTGGCGCAGCTTCTCTTCCTCGAGGCCGAGAACCCGAAGAAGGAAATTTCCTTCTACATCAACTCGCCCGGCGGCGTGGTGACCTCGGGCCTGTCGATCTACGACACGATGCAGTTCATCCGCTGCCCGGTCACCACCCTCTGCGTCGGCCAGGCCGCCTCCATGGGGTCGCTCCTGCTCACCGCCGGCGAGCCCGGGCACCGCTTCGCCCTGCCCAACGCCCGCATCATGGTGCATCAGCCGTCCGGCGGCTTCCAGGGCCAAGCCACCGACATCCTGATCCACGCCCGCGAGATCGAGGCCCTGAAGAAGCGCCTCAACGAGATCTACGTGAAGCACACGGGGCGCGACTACGACACCATCGTCCAGGCCCTCGAGCGCGACAACTTCATGACGGCCGACGCCGCTAGGGAATTCGGCCTCATCGACGAAGTGATCCAGAAGCGTCCGGAACCCGCCGCCGCCTGAACCCTGCGCGAGCCGGGCCCTCACGTGGGTCCGGCCGCGTCGTTTCGAGGCGGGACGGCGTCCATGCCTTGATCCGGACGCGGCAGCGTGCTTGCATCGTCAGTCTGATCCGAACCGGCAGATGCGCGCAGGTGACTGTTTCTTTAGGACGACGCCATTAAATTCGAAGGATGCGTGTGCGCCCCGGACCGGTGCCATGCCCGCGAACGGAGACCGATATGAGCAAGACTGGCGGCAACGACTCGAAGAGCACGCTGTACTGCTCGTTTTGCGGCAAGAGCCAGCACGAGGTCCGCAAGCTGATCGCGGGCCCGACGGTGTTCATCTGCGACGAGTGTGTTGAACTGTGCATGGACATCATCCGCGAGGAATCCAAATCCTCCCTGGTGAAATCCCGTGATGGCGTGCCCACGCCGAAGGAAATCCGCCGCGTCCTCGATGACTATGTCATCGGTCAGGACTTCGCGAAGAAGGTTCTCTCCGTCGCGGTCCACAACCACTACAAGCGCCTCGCCCACGCCTCGAAGCACAACGACGTTGAGTTGGCGAAGTCGAACATCATGCTGATCGGGCCGACGGGCTCGGGTAAGACGCTGCTCGCGCAGACGCTGGCCCGCATCCTCGACGTGCCGTTCACCATGGCGGACGCGACGACCCTGACGGAAGCCGGCTACGTCGGCGAGGATGTCGAGAACATCATCCTCAAGCTGCTTCAGGCGTCCGACTACAACGTCGAGCGGGCGCAGCGCGGCATCGTCTACATCGACGAGATCGACAAGATCTCCCGCAAGTCGGACAACCCGTCCATCACCCGCGACGTGTCGGGCGAGGGCGTGCAGCAGGCGCTCCTGAAGATCATGGAAGGCACCGTTGCCTCCGTGCCTCCGCAGGGCGGCCGCAAGCATCCGCAGCAGGAGTTCCTGCAGGTCGACACCACGAACATCCTGTTCATCTGCGGCGGCGCCTTCGCGGGTCTCGAGCGCATCATCTCGGCCCGCGGCAAGGGCACCTCCATCGGCTTCGGCGCCACGGTGCAGGCGCCCGACGACCGCCGCACGGGCGAGATCTTCCGCAACGTCGAGCCCGAGGATCTGCTGAAGTTCGGCCTCATCCCCGAGTTCGTCGGCCGCCTGCCCGTGCTGGCGACCCTGGAGGACCTCGACGAGACCGCCCTCAAGCGGATCCTGCAGGAGCCGAAGAACGCCCTCGTCAAGCAGTACCAGCGCCTGTTCGAGATGGAGAACGTCGACCTGACGTTCCAGGACGAGGCCCTGTCCATGGTCGCCCGCAAGGCCATCGAGCGGAAGACCGGTGCCCGCGGCCTGCGCTCGATCCTGGAGACCATCCTGCTGGAGACGATGTACGACCTGCCCGGCCTCGAATCCGTCGAGCAGGTGGTGATCGGACCCGAGGTCGTCGACGGCAAGTCGCGCCCCCTCTACATCCACGGGGATCGCAACAAGGAAGCCCCGGCCAGCGTCAGCGCCTGAGCGCTGCCTGCTCTTGTCCGGCCCGCGTCATGATGGGCCGGACCGGGGCGGATGCTTGAAAACATCCGTCCCCGCTTCCATCTGAATTCTCAAGCGCGATGGCCGCACGCTCGCCTTTCGAGGTGCGGTGTCCCGCCGCCAGCCGCCCTTTTTACGATGCTTCCGACCCCTTCGCGGCCCGGTCGGCCCTGGCAGGTCATTTGCTCCCCGGAGGAGTGACCGCCCGGCGTCCATCATGAGGAAGTCCGACATGACTCAACCGAAATCGCGCCAGCCCGTCGTTCCGGGCTCGACGGGCGCCTACGCCGTCCTGCCGCTCCGCGACATCGTCGTGTTCCCGCACATGATCGTCCCGCTCTTCGTCGGGCGCGAGAAGTCGATCCGCGCCCTCGAAGAGGCCGTGCGCACGGACCGCCACATCCTTCTCGCCACCCAGATCAACGCCAGCGACGACGATCCGGCCACCGACGCCATCTACAAGATCGGTACCCTCGCCAGCGTGCTCCAGCTCCTGAAGCTGCCCGACGGCACCGTGAAGGTGCTGGTCGAGGGCGCCGGGCGCGCCAAGATCACCCACTTCAACAAGTCGGACTCCTACTACGAGGCGGAAGCCGAGACCCTGACCGACGAGCTCGGCGACAGCGTCGAGGCCGAGGCCCTCGCGCGCTCGGTCATCGCCGAGTTCGAGAACTACGTGAAGCTTAACAAGAAAATCTCGCCCGAGGTCGTCTCCGCCGTCACCCAGATCGACGAGCCCTCGAAGCTCGCCGACACCGTCGGCTCGCACCTCGCCGTCAAGATCGCCGACAAGCAGGCGATCCTTGAGATTCCCACGGTGGCCCAGCGCCTCGAGCGCGTGCTGTCGCTGATGGAGAGCGAGATCTCCGTGCTCCAGGTGGAGAAGCGCATCCGGACCCGCGTCAAGCGGCAGATGGAGAAGACCCAGCGCGAGTACTACCTCAACGAGCAGATGAAGGCGATCCAGAAGGAGTTGGGCGACTCCGAGGACGGCAAGGACGAGCTCGCCGAGCTCGAAGAGAAGATCGAGAAGACCAAGTTCACTAAGGAGGCCCGCGACAAGGCGGTGGCGGAGCTGAAGAAGCTGCGCCAGATGTCGCCCATGTCGGCGGAAGCCACCGTCGTGCGCAACTACCTCGACTGGATGCTCGGCATCCCGTGGGGCAAGCGCTCGAAGATGAAGAAGGATCTTCTCGGCGCCCAGGTGATGCTCGACGAGGACCATTTCGGCCTCGACAAGGTCAAGGAGCGCATCGTCGAGTATCTGGCCGTGCAGCAGCGGGCCAACAAGCTGACCGGTCCGATCCTGTGCCTCGTCGGCCCTCCGGGCGTCGGCAAGACCTCCCTCGGCAAGTCCATCGCCAAGGCGACGGGCCGCGAGTTCGTGCGGATGTCGCTGGGCGGCGTTCGCGACGAGGCCGAGATCCGCGGTCACCGCCGGACCTATATCGGGTCGATGCCCGGCAAGATCGTCCAGTCCATGCGCAAGGCCAAGACCTCCAACCCGCTCATCCTCCTCGACGAGATCGACAAGATGGGCATGGATTTCCGGGGCGATCCCTCGGCGGCCCTGCTGGAGGTCCTGGACCCTGAACAGAACTCGACCTTCAACGACCACTACCTCGAAGTCGATTACGACCTGTCGAACGTGATGTTCGTCACCACGGCCAACACGCTGAACATCCCCGCGCCCCTGATGGACCGCATGGAGGTGATCCGCATCGCCGGCTACACCGAGGAGGAAAAGCTCGAGATCGCGCGCAAGCACCTGATCCCGGGTGCGGTCAAGAAGCACGGCCTCGATGTCAAGGAGTGGCAGATCAACGATGCCGCCCTGCTCATGCTCATCCGGCGCTACACGCGGGAAGCGGGCGTGCGCAACCTGGAGCGCGAGATCTCCAATCTGATCCGCAAGGCGGTGAAGGAGATCCTCATCACCAAGGTGAAGGCGGTGGCCGTCACCGAGGAGAACCTGCCGGTGTTCCTCGGCGCACCGAAGTTCCGCTACGGCGAGATCGACGAGGAGGATCAGGTCGGTGTGGTCACGGGCTTGGCCTGGACCGAGGTGGGCGGCGAGTTGCTGACCATCGAAGGCGTCATGATGCCGGGCAAGGGCAAGATGACGGTCACGGGCAACCTGCGCGACGTGATGAAGGAGTCGATCTCGGCTGCGGCGAGCTACGTCCGCTCGCGGGCCGTCGATTTCGGCATCGAGCCGCCGCTGTTCGAGCGCCGGGACATCCACGTCCACGTTCCCGAGGGGGCGACCCCGAAGGACGGTCCGTCCGCCGGCATCGGCATGGCTACCGCCATCATCTCCACCCTCACGGGCATCCCCGTGAAGAAGGATGTGGCGATGACCGGCGAGGTCACCCTGCGCGGCCGGGTACTGCCCATCGGCGGCCTCAAGGAGAAGTTGCTGGCGGCGCTCCGCGGCGGCATCAAGACGGTGCTGATTCCGGAGGAGAACGCCAAGGACATCGCCGAGGTGCCCGACAGCGTGAAGAACGGGATGGAGATCATCCCGGTCTCGCGGATGGATCAGGTCCTGAAGCACGCCCTGGTGCGGGTGCCCGAGCCCATCGAGTGGGAAGAGCCGGCCCCGCCGGTCCGTCCGGTCATCGGCGAGGACGAGACCGCCACGGTCATCGCGCACTGAGCGGCTGAGACGTCGGAAAGGCCCCGGGGGAGATTCCGGGGCCTTTCTCCTGCGCGTCCCGCGGCTTGCATGGCAGCGGCGGCTTCGCTACGAAGCGGCGCGTCCGGGCGGTTAGCTCAGTTGGTAGAGCGTCTCCTTTACACGGAGAGGGTCGGCGGTTCGAGCCCGTCACCGCCCACCACCGACTTCCAAAAGCTTACCGGACATGGCGAAGGCCCGCTGGCGCCGTTCCCCCGGTAAAACGTCGGGATGGTGTCGCGGTGTCTGACGTCATCGACGCTACGGGTTTTGGATGCCGTCTCGTTCCAGCCACTGTGACTGATCCAGCAGCCGGACTCTAAGATCGGGCGCGTGGCTCAGTGACGCTCGCGCCTGAAACACGAAAGCCGCGCTGATCTGGGCTTTCGGCGCACGAAACCTATTTCCCTTCTCTGAATCTCGCTCGGACCGAGCAGCCGCACGAACGAGCGCCCGCCATGGGCGCGCCGGAGCGTGAGGAAGTTGCTGCCCGATCACCTACCACTTCTTTCTTCTCTCCATGGATGCTCCCATGCCCCGCTGGTTCCTCGCCTTTGTTGCCGCTGTCGCGACCCTCGCGGTGATCGGCGCGTTCCTGTTCCTCGGCAGCGGGGCGACGAAGAACACCACGCCGATGCCCGAACCAGGGGTGAGGGAAACCACCAAGTAGGCAGCGCATCCGATACCTCCGGGCCTCTGTCTTGCAGAAGCGACGGATTACAAAAAACCCGCCGCGGCGTGTGCCGGGCGGGTCGGGGGTATTGAGGGAAGCGGGTCGAGGCTTCGCGTAGGGCTTCCTCCGCTTCGCTATGAGCGGGACAGGGCCGTGACCGAAGTGTTTATCGGCCGCCGCCGTTGGCGCTGCTGTTGGGGATCGCCTGCTCGGGCCGTGCCGCATTGCCGCCGGCCGCCGAATTGGTCGTGACCGTATCGGCACCGGTGGCCCCGCGGGAGATCGCGATGTTGGCGTCGTTGCCGGTGCTGTTCGGCTCGCTTTGGATGACGGTACCGGTCCGGCCGGGCTCACCCGAAGGAACCGATTGGGCGAAGGCCGGAGCGGCGGTGAGCAGGGCGACGCCGACGAGAAGAACGATTTTCACGGGAATGCTTTCGTTGGACGCGGCAGCGAACCGGCTGCCGACGTTGTTGCATACGGCAAGTCCCACCGATGCCGACGGTTTCCCACGACCTGTGTCACACCCCCGGGCAACCTGCGCGGGCAGCCGGGGATGTGCGAGCATCGATCGTTCGACTGACGGGTTCCGGCTGATCATTTCGGCTTGTCGCCGGGACCCCAGCCGCGCGTCTTGATGATCTGTACGATCTTCGTCTGCATCTCCGGCATCAACCCCTGCATCCACTGCGTCGTGCCGGTCATCTGGGCCTGAGCGAGCTGGGGTTGGGCCGCCGCGAGACGTCGGCCGGCGGGCGAGCCGTAGAACGTTCCGATGGCCTGAAGATCCTCCTTGGTCAGGACGCCCGCGAAGCTGCGCGCCTGGATGTCGAGGAGCTCGTCGTAGTGGGCCGTCAGCAACGGAAGCACGGCTTCCTTGACGATGACCTGCGCCCGGTCGGCCTCCTTGATCCCCATCTGCTGCATCATGCCGGCCATGGGCGCGGCCATCGCGTTCAGGGTGGTCGTGCGATCGCCCTGCATCTGAGCCACGACGTCGCGGGCGACCTTTAGGGTCGCAGGGTCCGACGCCGGCTGGGCGACGGGCGCGGCTGGTTGTGCGAGCGCGGCGGAGGGGAGGGGTAGACACAGGCACAGGCCCGCGACGATCGGGGTGATGCGACCAAGGTGATTCGGCAAAAGCGTTCCTCCGGTGATGCGAGACAGGACAGATAGGGCTGCCGCCGGGAAAGGCCCGTCGCGTGGCCCGGAAGCGACATCCCGCCGGCTTGCGGAGTGGGCCCCGGGCGCCATGTCGCCCACGGCAACGCGGTTGCCCGATCCCCGCTCCCCTGGGGCGTGATTTCTCCGCAGGACGCTTTCCCCACAGGACGCTTTCCCCACAGGACGCATGACAACCTTCTTCACGGCCGACACGCATTTCGGCGATGCGCCCCTGGTCCAGCGCCGCCGGACCGCCTTCGCCTCCGTCGAGGCCCATGACGAGGCCCTCGTCGCCCGCTGGAACGCCATCGTGGGCGTCGACGACGCGGTGTGGCACCTCGGCGATTTCACGGCCGGGGCCAGTCGCGCGCATTGCGCAGCCGTGTTCGGCCGTCTCAACGGCACCAAGCGGCTTGTCCGGGGCAACCACGACACCAACCGGGTCCTCGAGCTGCCCTGGACGGAACCACCGGTGGAGAACGCCCGGATCACGGTGGAGGATGGCGAGGGGCAGGCGTGGCGGCTGTTCCTGTCGCACTATCCCCACCGGTCATGGCCGGGATTCTGGCGCGGAACCCGCCATCTCTACGGCCACACCCACGCCTGCCTGCCCGATACCAGCCGCGCCTGCGATGTCGGCATGGACGCGTGGGACTACCGCCCCGTCGACCTCGCCACCCTGATCGCCCGCCAGGATGCCGCCGAGCAGGCACCGGAGGAAATGGCCCTGCGTGGTCTGCGCTGACGCCGGGGCCGGCCCGTGGGCCAGCCGCTGCCGGTCGAGTGCTGGAGACCCGGCGCGGCAACGCTCTTCGAAGCTTGGATTGACCCAAGGATGGGGGACGGGCAGAGGGGCGGCGGTTCGCGCTCACCACCATCCACCGACGTTCGCAGAGGATAGCCCGCCATGACCGAACCGCGCGGCTTTCCGACACCATGGCTCGTCGTCGAGAAGGCGGAGAGTTTCTGCGTCGAGGACGCCGTGGGTCTCGCCGTCGCCTGGACCTATTTCTCCGACGACGCGGCTGCGCGGGCGGCACGGGGCCTGATGACCCGCGACGAGGCGCACCGGATCGCCAAGGCCGTGGCGATGATCCCGGAGATGCGGACCATCATCCGCACCCTGCAGGACGGCCTGTCCGAAGCCGAGGCGTCGGAGGGCTGACGCCGGTCAGCCGCCCGCGAGCACCAGGGCCCAGAAGCGCTTGTAGCGCGTGCCCGGCGCATCGACACGGGCAATGCCGACGCGCTTGAGCTGCGGCATCAGCATGTTCCTGTTGTGCTCCGGCGATGCCTTCCAGCGCGTCAGCACCTCGTCGAAGGTGTTCGAACCCGCGCTGAGATTCTCCGCCGCGTAGGCCCGGCCGAACCCGGCCTCCGCCATGCGCGCGTTGAAGGTCCCGCCGATCTCGTGACTGAGGCGGCCGGCCTTGGCGTTCGAGGCGGCCTGATACGAGGCGGCGCGGATCAGGCTCGTGTCGATCACCACCGGCCCGAGGCCATGCTGCGCCCGGTAGCGTGAGATCGCCACCGCCGCCGCCTGCTCGTCGAGGATCACGACCTGGGTCGGTGTGTCGGGTGCGAGGAGGCTCGGGCTTCCGCAACCGGCGAGGATCAGGGTCAGCAGGGTGGCCTGGATGCGGGCGGCGTGGCGCAGGGGGGCGTGCATGGGCTCGGGCGTCCGGAACGGTCTGGAATCGCCTCAGCCCATCGGGGGCCGATGCGGCCAAAACGCGGCATCGCACGCTCGGCCGATCCGGTTCGTCCGCCGGCGTGGCGCACGGGCCACGCCCGGCTTCAGATCCGGGTGCCGGGGTCCCGCAGGGGAGCACCGCAGCGCCAGCCGGTGATGCGATAATCCGGGTGCGTCCCGACCCAGCGCGCCAGTTGCGGCTGGGCCACGTGCTGGCAGGCGCGCGCATCGACGACATCCAGGGCAAGGCGCCGCGCTTGGCACGTATCCGGCGCGTTGGCCATGCAGGCCGTGAAGTAAAGGAAGAAGAACCCCGGCATCGTCCACCCTCCGCATGATGCGTGCGAGAGAGCTTAGGATTCCCGAAAGCGAAAGCGAGCCGGCGAAGGGACGCCGATCGTCGCATGGACCGGATCGAGGTCACTGAGACCCTGGTCCGAAGCACCGAGAGTGGGGAAAGAAAAGTGGCGCGGGCGACGGGACTCGAACCCGCGACCTCCGGCGTGACAGGCCGGCACTCTAACCAACTGAGCTACGCCCGCGTGGCGTCGAAGACCATCTGCTCGGAGCGGACGTTGCCGCCGGGCGGAACCGGACCTTCTGAATGTCGTGTGAAAAGTGGCGCGGGCGACGGGACTCGAACCCGCGACCTCCGGCGTGACAGGCCGGCACTCTAACCAACTGAGCTACGCCCGCGTGGCGTCCCGCCTCGTCTCCGCTGCGGTGTCGGGGGTTTAGGTTCGACCACCGGGGCTGTCAAGCAGTCTGCTGCGGCATTCCCGCAGATCGTTTTGCGGGGCCGCATCCCCGCAAATCCGCACGGGCCCGCGACGCCACGATGGGAACACCCGGCCGGCGGGACGGCTTGTCCGTTCGTCTGTCCTGCCGGGGAGGGTGCCCATGTTTCGTGTCCTGCGCACCCTCGGCCTCGCCTTCGGTGTCCTCGCCGGCATCGTCGGCGCGCAGGGTCCGGAGTTCGCCCAGCAATACGGCCAGCGCCTCGCCGGGACCGTCGACGAGCTTCGCCGCGTGGTCGCCGGGTTCGAGGCCGATGCCACGGCGACGGGACACACGCGGGACAGCGCCATCGCCCGCCTGCGCGGCGATCCCGATGCCCTCGTCGCCCGGCGCGGCGCGGCGGCGCGGGCCGATCTCGACCGCCTCGCCGGCCTGACGGCACGGCAGGCGGCCCTCGACACGGCCGGGGGGCCCCTCGGCCGCCTCGCCGCCCTGATCCGCGACCCCGACCTCGGCCTCGCACGGGCGACGTATGAAGATTACCGCCCCGCGATCCCGACGACGGCCGACGGCCTCGTCGCCGGGTTCCTCGGATTTCTGGCCGCCTGGGCGGGATGGCGGGTCCTGTGCGACCTCGGACGCCGCCTGTTTCGCCGCCGGGCCAGTGCCGTGACCGCCTGAAGCGTGTCCGCCGGGGCACAGGTGTTGCACGGCATCTACAGCCCGACCCGGACGAGTGCACTACGACTGGCGCCGTAGCGCGCGGGCGAACTCGCGGCGCCGGTCAACGGCTGACAGTCGCAATCATGGTGCGTGCGTCCCATCCTTCCGTCGATCCGGCCGTCGACGCCGCGGCGCTTCTCCGGCGCGTCGGGTTCTTCGGCCTGTTCGTCCTCGTGCCGGTGACGGCGCAGATGGGCCGGCGCGCGGCGGTGATCCTGGCGCCCATCGCCGTGGTGCTCCTCGTTCTGGCCAGCGCCATCGACGGCAAGTCCGGACCGTGGCGGCCCGCCGCCCTGCGCCTTCTGCGAAACCCGGCCTTCCTCGCCGGACTCCTCGTCGTCCTGTGGGCGGCCCTGTCCCTGGTGTGGACACCGTTTCTGGACCTCGCCGCCGAGCGGCTGCTCAACCTCATCGCGACGATTCTCCTGACCGTCGCCGGCTACCTCGCCCTGCCGGAGCGCATGCGATCGGCCAACCTCTATCTCCTGCCCGTGGGCACGGCCGCCGCCGCCCTCGTGGCGATCCTGCTCGGCCTGTTCGCGCATCGCCTCCCCGGAACGCCGGGGGAGATCGACGGGACCCTCGACCGGGGCCTGACCCTCCTGGCGCTCCTCGTCTGGCCTGCGGTGGCCTGGCTGCGCTCCCGCGGACGCGACCTCGAATCCCTCGGCCTCGCGGTTCTCACGGCGGCCGCCCTCGTAATCTCGCCCAATCTTCTCCACCTCGCGGCGCTGGCGGTGGGGGCGGCCGGCTTCGCCCTCACGAGCCTGCGGCCGACCCTCGGCGTGCGGGTGGCGAGCTTCGGCGCGGCGGCCCTCCTCGTGGCGGCACCCCTGCTCCCGTTCCTGGCGCGGCCCGTGGCCTCGGCCCTGTTCGGCCCGACGGCGCCCGGTACCCTGTCCCTCAAGGCGTGGCAGAAGATCGTCACCGGCGAGCCCATGCGCCTCGTGACCGGACACGGGTTCGAGACCGCCCTGCGCGGGCGCATCGTCAACCTGCTGCCGGCCAACGCCCCCACCACCCTGTTGTTCGAGCTGTGGTACGAGCTCGGGATCGTCGGCGCCTTCGCGGCGGCCTTCGCCCTCCGGGCCGCGATCCGGCGCAGCGGGCGCGGCACGCCCGTCCTCGTCCCCGGTGCCATGGCGGCGTTCGCCGCCGCCTTCACCATCGCGTGCATCGGCGTCGGCCTGACGGTGATGTGGTGGCTGACGACCCTGACGGTGGCGATCCTCGCCTTCGTCGCCGTGGCGCACGGACAGTTCCGCACCCGGCGCCCCAAGGCGAGCCAGCTCGCCCGTCACGAAGCGCCCTGACGGCGCCCGTCGACCATCAGCCGTCCGCGCGGGCCTCGATGGCGGTCATGTCGCTGTCCGACAGGCCGAAATGGTGCCCGATCTCGTGGACGAGGACATGGGTGACGAGGTGCCCGAGGGTTTCCTCGTGTTCGGCCCAGTAATCGAGCAGGGGGCGTCGGTAGAGCCAGACCTGATTCGGCATCTGGCCGGTGGCGAAGTCGCCGCCCTGCGCCAGTCCGATCCCGCGGAACAGGCCGAGCAGGTCGAATTCGCTGTCGCACTCCATTTCCGCCAGGGTGTCGTCGTCGGGAAAATCCTCGACGTGGATGATCACCCCCGGGCACAGGGCGCGAAACGCTCGCGGCAGGCCCGCGAACGCCGCGTGGGCCAGGGCCTCGATGTCACCGAGGGAGGGGGCGTGGCGCCCGGCCCAGTCGTCCTCCGGTCCGGCCCCTGCGGGCACGACGCTCACCGGACCACCGGCAGGACCCGCTCGGCGAGGAAGCCGGCGAGATCGCTGGTGATGTGGTCGATATGCGCTTCCTGGACCGCCGCCTGCTCGAATGCCTCCCGGAACGGATCGAGGGTGCGGGGGACCACCAGCACCGTCGCCATGCCGATCTCGTGGGGCACGACGAGGTTGCGGGCGATGTCCTCGAACAGGGCCGAGCGGCGTGGCTCGACGCCGTGCCGCAGGAGGAAGCGCTCGTAGGTCGAGCGCTCGGGCTTGGGCACGAAGTCGGCGTCGGCGATGTCGAAGACGTCCTCGAAATGATCGAGGATGCCGAGCTTGCTCGCCACATTCTCCGCGTGCCGCCGCGACCCGTTGGTGAGGATCAGCTTGCGGCCCGGCAGGTTTTCGATGGCGGTGCCGAGGGCCGGATCGAGGCTGATGGTCGAATGGTCGATGTCATGGGCGAAATCGAGGAAGTCGTGCGGGTCGATGGCCGCCTCGGTCATCAGCGCCTTCAGGGTCGTGCCGTAGCGGTGGTAGAAGTACTTCTGCAGGGCGCGGGCCGAGAGGCCGTCGAGACCGTAGAGGCGCATCACGTAGAGGGTGATGCGCTCGTCCACCTGGGGCCAGACCCGCGCGTCGCTCGGGTAGAGCGTGTTGTCGAGGTCGAACACCCAGGTGTCGACCTGATCGAACCCACGGGACCGGACGGAGGTGAAGTGGGTTTCGCCGGGAAGGAACAAGGCGGTTCGACTTCGATGCGGGCCGGACGATCCGGCTGGGCTGCCTAAGATGGGACGCGAAACCGAAAAGGGAAGCTTTACGGTTCCGCACCATACCGCGCGTGCCGCCTCGCGGAATCCGCTTGCCCGTATGAAACGGGGTGCGGAAGAGGCGCGAAGCGAGCACGTCCCCCCTTCGCGTGGCCGCTGGGCCTATACTGCGATCAGTTGCCTTTGTTTTCGTCAATTTCAGGCAGAATTTGCGTAGCATTCATGCATTGATGTCTGAGGTTGCAGTTTCCTGCGACGGATTGCGACCAGACAAAGGGCGGTCAACATTTAACGTGCCGTACACGATCGGCGGGTTATTCAAGCTCGTTCGGTCTGCTATGGATGCCAGACCGGGGAACCGCAGCAAGCCGGGAGAGATCCGTTGCTCGCTCAAGACTTCAAGAATTTCTTCGACACCTCCCGGCGTCAGGGGGTCATCCTGTCCTTCGGCGGAGACCTGTCGGAGAACGTCCTGTTCTCGCTGGGCGAGGTCCTGAAGCTTCGCATGAGTCAGGACGCGGCGGATTCGAGCGTCACCAAGCGCGTGTTCGGAATCTTTGTCGAGCAGGCGCAGAACATCATCCGCTATTCCGCCGACAAGGTCGCGGAGCGATCCGCCTCCGGCGGCATGATCAGCGCCGGCATGATCGTCGTGGGCGTCGAGACCGGTCGCTTCTACGTCGTCTGCGGCAACGAGGTGCCGGATTCCGACGTCCCGACCCTGCGCGCGCGCCTCGACCATCTGGCGACACTGACGGGTGACGAATTGAAAGCGTTCTACCGGGAGAAACTTCGCCAGCCGCCCGACGAGGGGAGCCTCGGCGGCAGCATCGGCCTCATCGAGATCGCCCGCCGGTCGAGCGCGCCCGTCGAGTACGATTTCCAGGAACTGGGCGGCGGGCGGAACTTCTTCTGCCTCAAAGCCTACATTTGAGCGGCGCCGGACCGATGGACACCATCAGCCTTCCCGCCACCGAGCGGTCGCCGCGCGTCGATTTCGATTTCGATGGCGGACGCCTGGCCCTGCGCGGCGAATCCTACCCCGAGGATGCCGCCGCCTTCTACGGGCCCCTGCTGCAGGCATTGAAGGGGCACCTCGCCACGGCCGCCGCCGATCCCATCGTGTTCGAGGTCGGTCTCGCCTACTTCAATTCCTCCAGCGCCAAGGCGCTCATGAACCTGTTCATGCCCCTCGAGGACGCCGCCGCCGAGGGCCGTCCGGTGACGATCCGCTGGCTCTACGCCGATGGCGACGAGACCATCGCGGAGGCCGGCGAGGACTTCGCCGCCGACTTCTCCCATGCCCGATTCGAGATGGTGCAGGAGCCCGCATGAAAGCGGTGGCCCAATCCGAGGCCGACCCGGCCGTGGACGCCTTCAGCCTCTACGATGCCGAGGAGGCGGTGATCCGACAGGCCGAGGCCATGCTGGCGGGGCTTTCGGATGCCGCCGCCGGCGTGAATGCCCTGGCGGATGCCTACCGGCGCGGCTACCGCGAGCAGCGCCGCCTCGTGCGCATGAGCGACCGGATGCAGCTCGATCTGCAGCGCGCCAACCAATGTCTTGCCGAGCAGCGCCGCGATCTCCAGACCCTCAACGAGGCCCTGTCCAAGGAAATCGAGCATCGGACGCGCCTTGAAGCCGAACTGCGTCGGCTCGCCGACACCGACAGCCTGACCGGCGCCCTGGCCCGGCGCCGGTTCATGGAGATCAGCGCCCGCGAGTGGGAGCGCCACCAGGGCGGCGCCGATCCGATCTGCGTTCTGATGCTCGACCTCGACCGGTTCAAGCTCGTCAACGACAGCTTCGGCCATGCCGTCGGCGACGCGGCCCTGGTCGCCTGCGTCGCCGCCTGCCGGGCGAACCTGCGCCCGCGCGACATCATCGGGCGCACGGGCGGCGAGGAATTCGCCGTCCTGCTGCCGGAGACCGGCCTCGGCTACGCCCTCGACGTCGCCGAACGCCTGCGGGGCGCCGTGGCGTCGGCACCGGTGGAGGCACCGGGCGAGGGCGTCGCCCTGTCGGTGAGCATCGGCGTGGCGCAGGCGCGGCGGGGCGAATCCCTGGAGAGCGCCCTGCAGCGCGCGGATGCGGCGCTCTACGCGGCCAAGGACGACGGGCGCGACCGTGTCCGAACCGCCCCCGGCGAGGTTTCGTCGTGACCCCCGAGGTTGCGCCGGCGGCCGAGGGCCCTCCGGTACGGCGCGGCGGTTCCCTGCGCGGGGCGGGACCGCGCCGGAGCCGCGATTTCCTCGACGCCGCCGGCTTCGCCGATGTGCCGCAGGTCGGACGCGCCGACGGCGCCACGATGCGGCCCGGCTCCCTGCGCGGCTCGGCCCGGGGACGCGACCTCGACAGCCTCGCCCACACCCTGTTCCTGCGGATCTATCCCGTTATCGCCATCGTGGTCCTGGTCACCCAGATCGGCATCGCCTGGGTGAACTACAGCGATCAGATCCGGCTCTACACCGAGCGGGCGAACCTCCTCGTGGCCCTCACCGCCAGCGCCGTGGCACGGCCGGACTGGGGCGCCCAGCCCGAGATCTACCGCCATCAGATCCAGGCGCTCGCCCGCGATCCGGCCTTCCGGGCGGTGATCCTCCGCGACGCGTCGGGCGCCGTGGTCACGACCCTCGGCGACATGCCGCGCGGCCGGGCCTGGGACCTCATCGTCGCGCAGGCCGACCTCGTCGCCGCGCCGGAGGCCAAGCCCGTCGGACACCTCACCCTGGCCATCTCCGCCGAAGCCCTGCGGGGCAACGCCCAGAAGCAGGCCCTGCTGGCCCTCGTCACCAGCATCATCCTGATGCTGGCCTTCGTGGTGACTCTCCATGCCAACGTGCGCCGGCACGTGCTCGCCCCCCTGAAGCGCCTGCTGGTGGCCATGCGCGAGGTCGAGCACAAGAGCTGGGTCACCGTCGAGGCCGGGGCGCGCTTTCGGGCCAGCAACGAAATTGACGTGATCTCGCAGGCGTTCAACCGCATGGTCGAGGGCCTGCGCACGGGCGACGAGGCCAAGCAGCTCCTGACGGAACTCGAAACCGCGCACGCCAAGCTCGCCGCGGCCAACGGCCTCGTCATGGAGAGTATCGGCTACGCCCGGCGCATCCAGAGCTCGGTCCTGCCGGATCGCGCGGCCCTCGCCGGAACCGGCCTCGAGGTCGGCGTCCTGTGGGAACCGCTCCATGTCGTCGGCGGCGATTACTTCTGGCTCGAGGAGATCGACGGCCTCGGCATCGTGGTCGTGGCCGACTGTACCGGACACGGCGTGCCGGGCGCGTTCCTGACCCTCATCGTCGCCACCGCCCTCGACCGGATCCTGCACGAGCGGCGCCTGCGCGACCCCGTCGAGATCCTGCGCGTCCTCGACGACATGGTCCGGGTGCAGCTGCGCCAGGACGGCCGCGGGGCGGAATCCGACGACGGCCTCGATTGCGGTGTCTGCATCTGGGATCGGGAGAAGGCCGAGCTGCGCTTCGCCGGCGCAGGTCTGGCGCTCACCAGCATCGCCGACGGGACCGCGACCCGCATCCGGGGGGCCAAGCGCGGCCTCGGCTATCCCCTTCGGCCGGGTGACGGGTTCGCCGTGATCGAGACCGTCGTGCCGGTGTCGCCCGGGACGACATTCTACCTGATGACCGACGGCATCACCGACCAGATGGGCGGGCCGAGGCGGCAGCTTCTCGGCCATCGCGGGGTCGCCGACATCCTCGGCGCACACCAGGATATGCCGCTCGCCGGGCAGATGACGGCCCTGGAGCAGGCCCTGACCCGCTACCGAGACGGAGAGGGGCGCCGTGACGACATGGCCCTGGTGGCGTTCCGCCCGGCGCGGTCTCCGGCCCCGTAGCCCGCCCCGCCGTCGTTGGCGGGGCGGGCTACGCTTGTCAGGTCCTGCGGAGCTTGTCAGGTCCGGCGGATCAGGGTGCCGGCACCGTAATCGGTGAACAGCTCCAGCAGCACCGCGTGGCTGACCTTGCCGTCGAGGATGACCACCGCCTCGACGCCCTGCTCCAGGGCGTAGATGCAGGTCTCGACCTTCGGGATCATGCCGCCCGTGATGGTGCCGTCGGCGATGAGCCGGCGGCAATCCTCCAGGGTCAGCTCGGGGATCAGCTTCTTGTCCTTGTCGAGGACCCCCGGTACGTCCGTCAGCAGCAGCAGGCGCTTGGCCCGCAGGGCCCCCGCGATGGCGCCCGCGAAGGTGTCGGCATTGACGTTGTAGGTCTGGCCGTCGGCCCCGAAGGCCACGGGGGCCAGCACCGGGATGAGTTCGGCTTTCAGCACCGCGTCGAGGACGCCGCGCTCGACATGGTCGGGCTCGCCGACGAGGCCGAGATCGACCTCCTGCTCGGTCTGGCTCTCGGGGTCGATGATGGTGCGCGTGGCCTTCTTGGCCCGCACCATGTTGCCGTCCTTGCCGCACAGGCCGATGGCCCGCCCGCCCTCGGCCGAGATCCAGCCGACGATCTGCTTGTTGATGGAGCCGGCCAGCACCATCTCGACCACCTCGACGGTGGCTTCGTCGGTGACGCGCAGGCCGCCACGGAACTCGGATTCGATACCGAGGCGCCCGAGCATGCGGCCGATCTGCGGGCCGCCGCCATGGACCACGATGGGCTTGAGACCGGACTGTTCGAGCAGCACGATGTCCTCGGCGAAATCCTCCGCCGCGGCGCGGTCGCCCATGGCGTGGCCGCCATACTTGATCACCACGATTTCCTGATCGTAGCGCTGCATGTGCGGCAGGGCCTGGACCAGGACTTCGGCACGCACGTGCACGTTGGGCAACGGATCTTTCATCGTGGGGCTCGTTCCTCGATGCGTGCCGGGCGGTCGTGCGCGGCGCCGGCTTCTACCGCAGGCATGCGACCCTGCGAAGCATCCGGCGGCAATTTTTACGCCCGCCCGTTTTCAAGCCCGACTATGCGGAGCGGAGCGGCGGCGTCAGATCACGGCCTCGATCAGTCCCAGGCGGCGGGCCTCTTCGGCTTCGAGGTACCAGTTCGACGGCGCGCGGACGAGAACCTCGTCGAGGGTCACCGTCGAGCCGATGACGAGGTTGGCGAAGCCCTCGTTCTGGATCTCGATGGAGCATTCGAGTTCGTGCAGGGCCGCCTTCACCGTGGCGATGCAGGTGGTCAGCGGACCTTCGATGTTCAGCTTCTTGGAGATCTTGCGTTCGTGGATCATCAGGCGCGTGCCGCGCGTCAGGTAGCGGTTCGAGCGCGCGAAGAAGCTCATGAAGGTGGTGCCGGCCGAGTAGATCGCCGCCTTGCCGAGGAAGACGATGCGCCGATGCGGGTCGAGGTCGCTGGCGAAGCGGATATCCTCGCCCATCATCCGGGCCACCTCCGGATCGCCCCCGAGGGTCGAGAGTTCGACGACGACGAACTCCCGGTCCGAGGCCGCGTCGAACTGGTTGCGGAAATCCTTGTACATCGCCTGATCCACCGGACCGGACAGCAGGATGGCGGGCGCCTTGAAGGCGGAGGCGGGAAGCGGCGTCGTGTCCATGATGTCCTTCGGAACGCAGGGTCGCCGTCGCGGCGGCGCGGGATGCGGCTTGTGAGACGCGTTCCGCCGCCCCGAGGTTCCGACCCGCATCCCACGGAGGCGCAGCGCCCGCTCGCCGGACAGCCGAGATCGAAGGAAAGCGACGCGGAAGGGCTCACCTCGACACGTGATGATTTGCGGGAACTGATTTTCGCATCGCCGCATCATGCTTTTAAGAGTCGATTAACCGTGATCCGCGATCCTGTGTCCTGCCGCACAGGGACTGAGCCGATGCCGAACACCGATCCCGCCATCACCCGTCCGACCCTCACCAACCCCAGCCTGCTCGCCAGCGCGCTGCACCGAATCGGGACCGAAGCGGCTTCGACGGCCGAGATCTGGCGTCGACTCACCGAGCATTACATCGTCGATCTCGATGCCGTGGCGGCCCTCCTGCCCCGCACCGAGCCCGAGCCGCTGTGGCTGCAGAGCCGCGACTGAGCGTGGTGCGCGCATCACACACGTGGATGGCGCAGATCTGACATCCCGTCCTGGCATACGGCGTGCTTGGACAAGACGACCACCATCAAAGATCAAGAATACGCCAGTCCCGCCTTCGAGGAACGCTTCAGACAACGATCACGCGGCCGCTCGGACGCCAGAGCCAACCCGCGGACCTTCTTCGCCATCTCGAACAAGGGGTCCGTCATGTCCGAATTGCTGTCCGTCGCCCTCGTCTGTGCCTCGACGATGCTGGCCCAGAATTGCTCGCGGGCCACCGCCCTCGACGTCATCGTCTCTCCAGCCCGCACGCCGATGGAGTGCATGATGCACGGACAGGCCGTCGCGGCTTCCACCGGCCTCCCCGGCGGGGACGAGCGCTACCTCAAGGTCACCTGCGAGCGTCGTCATGCCGACCTGCGCCATCTCAGGCGCGCCGGCTACGCCGCTGCCGTGGTTCTGGTCCGGCGCGACGCCATCTGAGAGGACCGATCGGAGGCGGACGACCGCGCGCTCACGCGGTCGCCGCCGCGCCCGTGAGGCGATCGCCGATGTGGAGGGTGCCTCCCGCCACCACCTCGGCATAGATGCCGCAATCCGTGTGGCCGAGGTGGCGCGACAGGGTGTGGGGGATCGCGAGGTCGCGAATCCCCGTGACCGGATCGACATTGGTCGCCGCACACCGTTCGGTTCGTTTCAGGATGCGCAGGGTGACGCCGCCCGGTGTGGCGAGGGTGTGCCCGACGAGGTCGAGTTCGCCCCACGGCGCCAGTCCGGAGACGTGGAGATTGGCGCGGAACCGTAAGGGATCGACGGCGGCGCCCGTCATGGTCTCGATGGCGGCGACGCTGGCGAGGTTCAGAAGCGAGACGAAGCCGCGCGGCGAATCGGTGAATCGGAAGCCGTCGGGCGCGGTGAGCACCTTCGGCGGTCCGCGCAGGGCCTCCGGCAGGTAGCCGGCCAGATACGTCTCGATGTTCGCACGACCCTCCGCCGTGTCGAGGTCGCCCCGCGCGACGACCTCGCCCCCGTGCCGGAGGGTCAGGCTGTTCTCGTGGGCATCGTAGCGTGCGTCGAGGCGGGCCAGGGCCTCGTGCCGCATCAGCATGAGGAACTTGATCTTCGGCTGGTGCACGGGGGCGGCAGGATCGAAGCCGGACGGGCCGTTCTCGACGGCGAACAGGCGATCGCCGGGAAAGTACCGGCCCGCGTCCAGATCGGCGCTGTCGAGCCTCTCGGGCGAGAGTCCTTTGACGGGATAGCGGTGCAGGGCTTCGAGGCGCAGATCGGTTGTCATCCGCGCAGCATGGCCCCCCGATCGTGGCGTGTGCAAGTGGTCGCCGCACGCGCCCCCCTGCATCCATGGTCGGACCCCTTGTGGTGCGAAATTACAACACCACATCCGGGCTACCGGCGGCCACGGTGGCGCCGGGGTTCTCGCGGCAGAAGCTGGGGAACGACGTCTCGGCAGGGCCGTGCCGCATCATGCGGACGGGACCGAACCGACACGGAAAGGGTCGACAAGCATGAATTTCGAAATCTACACCGAACGCGCGCGCGGCTTCGTCCAGTCGGCGCAGACCCTCGCCATGCGCGAGGGCCATCCGCAATTGCAGCCGGGGCACCTCCTGAAGGTGCTGCTCGACGACCCCGAGGGCCTGTGCGCCGGGCTCATCGATCGCGCCGGCGGGCAGTCCCGCGTCGCCCTCGCGCAGGTCGAGGCCTGGCTCACCAAGCAGCCCAAGGTGTCCGGCAATTCCTCGCAGCCCCAGGCGACGCGCGAACTCGTGCGCCTGTTCGACACCGCCGAGAAGGCGGCCGAGAAGGCCGGCGATTCCTACGTCACCGTCGAGCGCCTCCTGCTGGCGCTCGCCGTCGAGAAGGACAGCGAGGCCGGCAAGGCGCTGGCCGCCGCGGGCGTGACGCCGGCCTCCCTCAACGGGGCCATCAACGCGCTCCGCAAGGGCCGCACCGCCGACAACGCGACGGCCGAGAACGCCTACGACGCCCTGAAGAAATACGCCCGCGACCTCACGGAAGCGGCCCGCGAAGGCAGGCTCGATCCGGTGATCGGACGCGACGAGGAGATTCGCCGCACCATCCAGGTCCTGTCCCGGCGCACCAAGAACAACCCCGTCCTCATCGGCGAGCCCGGCGTCGGCAAGACCGCCATCGTCGAGGGCCTGGCCCTGCGCATCGTCGACGGCGACGTGCCCGAGAGCCTGAAGGACAAGAGCCTGCTCGCCCTCGACATGGGCTCGCTCATCGCCGGCGCGAAGTACCGTGGCGAGTTCGAGGAGCGCTTGAAGGGCGTGCTCTCCGAGGTGACGGCGGCGAATGGCGGCATCATCCTGTTCATCGACGAGATGCACACCCTCGTGGGCGCCGGAAAAGCCGACGGGGCCATGGACGCCTCGAACCTCCTGAAGCCGGCGCTGGCGCGCGGCGAGCTGCACTGCGTCGGTGCCACCACCCTCGACGAGTATCGCAAGCACGTGGAGAAGGACGCCGCCCTGGCGCGGCGCTTCCAGCCGGTCTTCGTGTCCGAGCCCACGGTGGAGGACACGGTCTCGATCCTGCGCGGCATCAAGGAGAAGTACGAGCAGCACCACGGCGTGCGCATCCAGGACGCCGCGCTGGTGGCCGCCGCCACCCTGTCGAACCGCTACATCACCGACCGCTTCCTGCCCGACAAGGCCATCGACCTCATGGACGAGGCGGGCTCGCGCCTGCGCATGCAGGTGGATTCGAAGCCCGAGGAACTCGACAACATCGACCGGGAGATCGTGCGCCTGAAGATCGAGGGCGAGGCCCTGAAGAAGGAGACCGATTCCGCCTCCCGCGATCGCCTCGTGCGGCTGGAGAAGGAACTGGCCGATCTGGAGGAGCAATCCTCGGCCATCACCTCGCGCTGGAAGGCCGAGAAGGACAAGCTCGGCGCCGCGGCCGACCTCAAGAAGAAGCTCGACGAGGCCCGCACGGAACTCGCCAACGCCCAGCGCCAAGGCCAGTACCAGCGTGCCGGCGAACTCGCCTACGGCGTCGTCCCGGGCCTGGAGAAGCAGCTCGCCGAGATCGAGGCCGCGGCTGAATCCGCCGTCAGCCGCGACGGCATGGTCGAGGAGGCGGTGACTCCGGCCCACATCGCCGGGGTGGTCTCGCGCTGGACCGGGGTGCCCGTCGACAAGATGCTGGAGGGCGAGCGCGAGAAGCTGCTCGCCATGGAATTGGCGCTCGCCAAGCGCGTCGTCGGCCAGCGCGAGGCGGTGGAGGCGGTCGCCACCGCCGTGCGCAGGGCGCGCGCCGGCCTGCAGGACCCGAACCGGCCCATCGGCTCGTTCATGTTCCTCGGGCCCACGGGCGTCGGCAAGACCGAGCTGACCAAGGCGCTGGCCGGCTTCCTGTTCGACGACGACACCGCCTTGGTGCGCATCGACATGTCGGAATACATGGAGAAGCACGCGGTGGCCCGCCTCATCGGCGCGCCTCCGGGCTATGTCGGCTACGAGGAGGGCGGCGCGCTCACCGAGGCCGTGCGGCGCCGGCCGTATCAGGTCGTGCTGTTCGACGAGGTCGAGAAGGCGCATCCGGACGTGTTCAACGTCCTCCTGCAGGTGCTCGACGACGGGCGCCTGACGGACGGGCAGGGGCGCACGGTCGATTTCCGCAACACGCTGCTCATCATGACCTCGAACCTCGGCTCCGAGTACCTCGTCAACCAGGCCGAGGGCGAGGAGACGGAGGGCGTCCGGGACGAAGTGATGGGCGTCGTGCGCCACCACTTCCGGCCGGAATTCCTGAACCGGATCGACGAGATCATCCTGTTCCACCGCCTCAAGCGGTCTGAAATGGGGGCCATCGTCGATATCCAGCTCGGGCGGCTCCAGAAGCTCCTGGACGAGCGCAAGATCACCATCGACGTCGCGCCCGAGGCCCGGGACTGGCTCGCCGAGAAGGGCTACGACCCGGCCTACGGTGCGCGTCCCCTGAAGCGGGTGATCCAGAAGGCGGTGCAGGATCGTCTGGCCGAGCAGCTCCTGTCGGGGACCATCCACGACGGCGAGACGGTACCGGTGCGGCTCGGCCCGCTCGGGCTGACCGTGGGCGATGCCCTCTCGAACGAGTCCCGTCCGGCGAGCCTGCTGCTCAACTGACGCGAGCGAGCTGTCGAGCCGACGGGATTCTGCTGTCGAACTGACGAAAGTGTGATCGGGCCGCCGCCTCGCCGTGGCGGCCCGCTTCGATCCGGCGACGGACCGCCGCGTTGAGCGACAGGGTTAGCGATTTCTTAACGGGTGCGGCCGAAGCCTGCCTGAGGAACGGATGCCCCCCGAAGGACTATCGCACGACACAATCAGGCCTTAATCCTGACGGTCACGCTTCAACACGGACGAACGCCATGCGAGCCTGCGCCCTTCCCCTCGTTCTGCTCCTCGCCGGGTTGGCGCCCGCCGGCGCCGGATCGCTCCCCGTGGACGAGACCACCTATGTCGAGCGGTCCCTGAATCGCGACGGTCCCCTCGTCGTCGAGCACCGGCCCATCGCCCGCATGCCGGGCGGACGCCGAAGCGGTTCTTCGGCCGAACTCGCCGGGTTCTGCCACGAGGGCGGCATTATTCGCCGCCGCGACGAGTTCGGACAGCCGGTGATTCTGCGTCAGCGAGAGGTTTGCGACAACGTCGCGCCGCGCACGCTTCATCCGGGCGAAGTCGATGCCCGTCCGACCTGGCCGGAGGAGCCCGGCGCGCGCCGCCGCGTCCTGCGCGTCAAGGGCTGAGTCCCCGGTTCAGCCGTAGCGGTGGAGGCTCGACCCGTTGCGCTTGAGCCAGCGTTCCGCCTCGTCGACGTTGGGGCAGATGGAGCCGACGAGGTCCCAGAATCGGGGCGAGTGGTTCATCTCCCGGAGGTGCGCCATCTCGTGGGCGACGAGGTAGTCGAGCACCACGGGCGGGGCCAGGATCAAGCGCCACGAGAAGTTCAGGGCGCCCTGCGCCGTGCAGGAGCCCCAGCGGCTGCGGGTGTCGCGCACGGTGATCCGCGTCGGGGTCCGGCCGATGGCGGCCGCATAGGTCTTCACCGCCGCCGTCAGGTCGCGGCGCGCCTCCCGTTCGAGGAAGTCGCCGATCCGCCGGGCGATGTGCGGCTCCTCGCATGCCACGGAAATCGAAGGACCGTCCGGGCTCGGCTCCACCCGCGTGAGGCCACCGGTACCGGCGCGATGGGCGATCCGGTGGGGTACGCCGCGCAGGGGCAGGATCGCCCCGGCCTCGAAGGCGACGCGCTCCGGCAGCCGCGCCAGCCGCATGGCGATCCAGCCGCCATGGCCGATGGCGAATGTCCGTGCCACCGCCAGGGAGGTCCGGGCCGGCAGGGTCATCACCACCTCGCCGGTGGCGCTCGACACCCGCAGGGTCAGCCGCCGCGCCGTGGGCCGCCGCCGCAGGGCGACGCGGAACGTCTCGCCTTCGTGGACGACATCGAGGTGATCCGGGTCCGGCCCGCGCAGCAAAGCTAACCGCATGGGGACAGCTTAGCGGCGTGTCCGCCGCGCCGCCATCGGCGCGAGCGGATTTGCTGGGGGTGCTCAGGCCGCGGGGTCGTGCGCGATGGCGGGCCGGGCCTGCATGGCGCGGATGAATTCGGCGATGCGCGGCGCGATCACCGTCCGATAGCGCGAGCCGTTGAACACCCCGTAATGCCCGACCCCCTTCTGCAGGTGATAGGCCTTGCGCTCGGGGGCCAGGTTCGGCGTCAGGTCCAGGGCCGCCTGCGTCTGTCCGACGCCGGAGATGTCGTCGTTTTCGCCCTCGATGGCCAGGATGGCGCAGGTGCGGATCGCCCCGAGATCGACCCGCGTTCCGGCGTGCATCATCGTGCCTTTCGGTAGGGCGTGGTCGACGAACACCGTCTTGACCGTCTGGAGATAGAACTCCGCCGTCAGGTCCATCACCGCGAGGTACTCGTCGTAGAAGTCCCGGTGCTTCTCGGCCGAGTCGCCGTCCCCGGTGACGAGGTGGTCGAACATCTCCGCGTGGGCGTTGACGTGCCGGTCGAGGTTCATCGCCATGAAGCCCGAGAGCTGGAAGAAGCCCGGGTAGACGCTGCGCCACGCCCCCGGATAGCCCGCGGGCACGGTGGTGATGCAGTTGCGTTCGAACCACGTGGTGCCGCGCTCCTGGGCGAGGCAGTTCACGGCCGTCGGTGAGCGCCGCGTGTCGATGGGGCCGCCCATGAGGGTCATGGAGGCCGGGACGGTGGGATGCCCCCGTGCCTCCATCACGGCGATGGCGGCGAGAACCGGCACCGCCGGCTGGCACACGGCCATGACGTGCAGGTCTGGACCGAGCTCCGCGAACAGGTCGATGAGATAGTCGATGTAGGTGTCGAGGTCGAAACGCCCGGCCCCGAGCGGCACCATGCGGGCATCGGTCCAGTCGGTGATGAAGACCTGATGCTCCGGAAGCATCGCCTCCACGGTCCCGCGCAGGAGGGTGGCGTAGTGCCCGGACATGGGCGCAACGATCAGAAGCTTGGGCTGCGGCGCCCTCGGCGCCTGGACGAAGCCCCGGTCGAAGGTGATGGCCCGGCAGAACGGGCGCTCCCAGACGACCCGCTCGCTCACCGGAACGCTGTGGCCGTCGATCCGGGTGCCGGTGAACCCGAAGCTCGGCTTGGCGTAGCGCCGGGTCATCCGCTCGAACATCTCGCAGGCCGCCGCCATGCTGCGCGCGTAGGGTCCGTAGGACAGGGGATTGGCCGGATTCCGCAGGCTGTGCTTGACCATGTCGGCGGCCACCCGCGCCGGCGTCGTCATGATGCGCGCCGTCTCGTACCAGTAGTAGGACAGGTTCACGGTTGCCTCCCCCTCGTTCCACGGCGGCGGCCACGTCCTGGGGACGCACGCGCATCGGGCCCGGCCGTTCGGCCTGGGCCTGTCATCGACTTAGGGCGAAGCCTGCGGCGACAAGTGCTCGAACTTCCCTTTCCCGGTGCTTTCGCCATTCCGGGGGAGACGCGATGGGTTCTTTCCCCACCCCGGCCTGCGCTCGCGGACAAATCCGTACGAAACCGATGTTTCGTGGGCAAATCTATTGCGCGCGATGGGGATGGACGTGGCGTCTCCGAGCCCTATCGTTGCTGTGACATGATGGACATGAGCACCAACGGCTTCGCGCGCGACGCCCGGCACCTGCGGCTCGACACCTTCGTCCGCCTGCGCTGGCTCGCGATCACGGGGCAGAGCGCGGCCGTGGTCGGGGCGCAGTTCGGCCTCGGCCTGCCCCTGCCGTTCGGCTGGTGCTTCCTCGTCATCGCCGCATCGTCCTGGTTGAACCTCGCCCTGCGCATCCGCTTCCCGGCGAGCTACCGGCTCAGCGACGATTCGGCGGCCCTGCTGCTCGCCTTCGACATCGTCCAGCTCGCCGCCCTGCTGTTCCTCACGGGTGGCCTGCAGAACCCCTTCTCGCTCCTGTTCCTTGCCCCCGTGCTGATTTCGGCCACCGCCCTGCCGCCGGAGCGGACCCTGGCGCTCGGCCTGCTCGCCATCGGACTCGCGACCCTGCTGGCCCTCATCCACAGGCCCCTGCCGTGGTTCGCCGATGGTCGCCTCGAACTGCCGTTCCTCTACATTTCGGGGGTGTGGACCGCGATCCTCCTCGGCACGGCCTTCACCGGGGTCTACGCCTGGAAGGTCGCAGAGGAAACCCGTCTCCTCGCGCAGGCCCTGGCGGCCACCGAACTCGTGCTCGCCCGCGAGCAGCACCTGTCGCAGCTCGACGGTCTGGCGGCGGCGGCAGCCCACGAACTCGGGACGCCCCTCGGCACCATCATGGTGGTGACCAAGGAACTCAGTCGGCAGCTCGCCCCGACGGCGTCGCCCGGGGTGCGCGAGGATCTGGCCCTCCTGCGCGATCAGGTCGACCGCTGTCGCGGCATCCTGTCGAAGCTCACCTCCCTCGACGGCGACGGCGGCGGCTTCCTCCAGACCGTGAGCCTGAGCCACCTCGTTGAGGAACTGGTGGCGCCCCAGCGGGCCATGGGCATCATTCTGGACGTCACCAGCCGGGGGGAGGGGCCGGAACCCTCGTGCCGGCGCAACCCGGGCGTCCTGTTCGGGCTCGCCAATATCATCGACAACGCCGTCGATTTCGCGAAGACCCGCGTGATCATCGAGGCACGCTGGACCTACGAGCAGGTCTGGCTCGAGATGCGCGACGACGGCCCCGGCTTCTCCGGCGAGGTTCTGCTGCGCGCGGGGGAGCCCTACGTCACCACCCGGGGAACCGACCGCGGACGGATGGGCGACAGCACCGGGGCCGGCCTCGGGCTCGGCCTGTTCATCGCCAAGACGCTCATCGAGCGCTCCGGTGCCCAGCTCACCCTGTCCAACGCGCCGGACCCCGTCGCGACGGGCGCGGTGGTCCGGGTGTCCTGGGCCCGCCACGTGTTCGAGCGCGGCATCGCCGTGGCCCGTCATGCACAGAATGGGGAGGTGGCCACCCCTGCTCAAGACCGCTCCGATACCTATATGAGTTCGTGAAGACTTGCCCACGACCTGACATTCACTGAAACCATGGGAGACGCGTCGTATGTTGACGCAGACCGGTACGACGGCGCCCGGCGCCGACATCATTCCACTTGGCGACAACGATCCCCTGGCCGCTTTCACTGATCGCAGCCTTCTCATCGTCGATGACGACAAGCCGTTCTCGACGCGTCTGGCCCGGGCCATGGAGATGCGGGGCTACGAGGTCCACGTCGCCGAGAGCGTCGCGGAGGGTGTCTCCATGGTGGATGCGCGGGCACCCGCCTTCGCCGTCATCGACATGCGTCTCGCCGACGGCAACGGCCTCGACGTCATCGCCCGCTTGAAGGAGCGCCGTCCCGAGGCGCGCGGCGTTATCCTCACGGGCTACGGCAACATCGCCACGGCGGTGACGGCGGTGAAGCTCGGTGCGTTCGACTACCTCGCCAAGCCCGCGGATGCCGACGAGATCCACGGCACCCTCATGGCCCAGCCGGGCGAGCGTGCCGATCCGCCTGAGAACCCGATGTCGGCCGACCGGGTGCGCTGGGAGCACATCCAGCGGGTCTACGAGCTGTGCAGCCGCAACGTGTCCGAGACGGCACGGCGCCTCAACATGCACCGCAGGACGCTGCAGCGCATCCTGGCCAAGCGCGCTCCGCGCTGACACCGAGGCAAGGCGAAGTTGCGCGGTCCGGCCGGATCGCGCTACTTCGCTTGACCGCCCGCGGGCAAGGCCCCGCGGAGACGGAACGACAGTTGGGACGCTACGCCAGTGAACACGCGCAACCTCGTCACGATCGTCAGCATGATGGTGCTCGTGGGCACGGAAGTCTTCGCCGTGGCCATCGCGGCCGGCTGGGCCCTCGCCGGCATCTTCGAGCTCGGCGACACCGTCGGCCACGTGCTGATGGCGGTGTTCAGCCTGTTCGCCGCCTGGGTGATGCTCCAGCTCTGGCGCCGGGCCGTCAGCATCGAGCCCCTGCGCGCCGCGCCGGCCACGCCGCGCCGCTGACGGCGGCGGGTCCGCGTTGCCAGGGCGGCGTTTCCCGATTATCGCGGGGGCGCCCCGCCACGCGCAGCCGAGTTCGACCCCATGAAAGCACGCATCATCGTCACCCTGAAGACCGGCGTGCTCGATCCGCAGGGCAAGGCGATCGAGGCGGCGCTCACGTCGTTCGGCCTGTCCGGCGTCGATGGCGTGCGCCAGGGCAAGGTCTTCGATGTCGAGATCGCGGGCGACGACCGCGCGGCGGCCGAGGCGACCCTCAAGGCCGCATGCGAAAAACTCCTCGCCAACACCGTGGTCGAGAACTACGCGATCGAGATCGCCTGATGCGCGCCGCCATCGTCGTCTTCCCGGGCTCCAACCGCGACGCGGACGTGGCCCGGGCGCTCACCCAGGCCGGGGCCGAGGTGATCAAGGTCTGGCACGCCGACACAGAGCTGCCGGCGGGCACCGACCTCGCCGTCCTGCCGGGCGGCTTCTCCTACGGCGACTATCTCCGCTGCGGCGCCATTGCCGGCCGCGCGGCGGCCATGGATGCGGTGCGGGCACACGCGGCCCGCGGCGGCCTCGTGCTCGGCATCTGCAACGGCTTCCAGATCCTGTGCGAATCCGGCCTGCTGCCCGGCGTGCTCATGCGCAACGTCGACCGCCGCTTCATCTGCCACCGGCAGCTCCTGCGGGTCGAGCGGGCCGACACCCGGTTTACCACCGCCTACGCCGAGAAGCAGGTCATCGACGTCTGCGTGGCGCACGGCGAGGGCAACTACTTCGCGGACGCCGACACCGTTGCGCGCCTCGAAGGCGATGGCCGCGTGGCGTTCCGCTACTGCGACGCGTCGGGCGCGCTGACCGTCGACGCCAACCGCAACGGCTCGCTCAACTCCATCGCGGGCATCTACAGCGAAAAGCTCAACGTGCTCGGGCTGATGCCTCACCCGGAGAACTTCGTCGAGGATCTCGTGGGCGGCACGGACGGGCGTGGCTTGTTCGCGAGCCTGGCGGCGTAGCTCGCCTATACCCCTTCCCCCTCTGCGGGGGAGGGTGGTCGCGGAGCGACCGGGAGAGGGGCAGCGCCTTCTTCGAATACGCAGCTCCCCTCAGCCGGCCCGCATGCGCGGGCCACCTTCTCCCGCAGGGGGGAGAAGGAAGCGTTGCCCTCTCAGTGCCCGTCGAATTCCATCAGGGTCCGCACCGGGACATCCAATTCCCGCAGCTTCTGCGCGCCGCCGATCTCCGGCAGGTCGATGACGAAGCACGCCGCCACCACCTCAGCGCCGATCTGGCGGAGCAGGTTCACCGCCGCGCAGGCCGTGCCACCCGTGGCGATGAGGTCGTCGACCAGCAGGACCCGGTCGCCCGGCTTGATGGCATCGACGTGGATTTCCATCTCGTCGGTTCCGTATTCGAGCGCGTAGGCGATCGATACGGTCTTGTGGGGCAGCTTGCCCTTCTTGCGGATCGGCACGAAGCCCGACGAGAGCTGGTGCGCCACGGCGCCGCCGAGGATGAAGCCGCGCGCCTCGATGCCGGCGACCTGATCGATCCGCCCACCCGCGAACGGATGCACCAGGGCATCCACCGCCCGCCGGAAGGCGCGCGGGTCGCTGAGCAGGGTGGTGATGTCGCGAAACACGATGCCGGGCTTCGGGTAGTCGGGAATCGAGCGGATCGAATCCTTCAGCGCGATGTGGCGACGGGATTCCATGGCGGCGGCCTTCGTCGGGTTGGAGGTGATGGGGTTCAGGCGTTGGCGCGGCGCAGGAGCTTCACGAGCTCGCCGTGCAGGTTCTCGTTGCCGGCCGCCACGGAGCGGGCGGCGAGGGGCTCGGCGCCACCATCGGCGCTGGAGACGAAGCCGCCGGCCTCGCGCACCATGATGATGCCGGCCGCGATGTCCCAGGTCTGGAGGTCGCGCTCCCAGTACAGGTCGGAACGGCCGCAGGCGACGTAGGCGAGGTCCAGGGCCGCCGAGCCGAAGCGGCGGATGCCGCCCGTCACCGCCATCACGGCCGCGACCTCGCGCAGGAGCTTGGGGTGGTCGCCGCGCCCGAGATAGGGCGAGCCGTAGGCCACGAGGGCGTCGGCCATCTCGTCGCGGCCCGACACGCGCAGGCGGCGGTTGTTGAGGTAGGCGCCCTTGCCGCGCTCGGCCACGAACAGCTCGTCCTTGGCCGGATCGTAGATCACGCCGGCGACGATCTGGCCCTCGCGCTCGAGGCCGACGGAAATCGCGAAGTGCGGGATGCCGTGGAGGAAGTTGGTGGTGCCGTCCAGCGGATCGACGTGCCAGGTGTGGCTCTTGTCGGCGCCCTCGACGACGCCGGACTCCTCCAGCACCAGGCCGTAGCCGGGCCGCGCCTTCATCAGGGCGTCGCGCAGCACCTCTTCGGCCTTCCGGTCGGCGGCCGAGACGAAATTGCCCGGACCTTTGCGGGAGACCTGGAGGTTCTCGATCTCGCCGTAGTCGCGCTTGAGGCCGCGGGCGGCCTTGCGGACGGCATCGACCATGACGGTCATGAGGGGTGAGCTGATCATCGCTTGAAGGGTCCGGGTCGATTCAAAGAACGTCGGAGACGACAGTGTGGGGGGCCCATAGCACGTTTGGCGCCGGCCTCATCCCCGGGGGAGCACGGGTCCGACCTTCGCCGGTCGCCTACTTCACGTTGGCGCGCTCGGAGGCCATCTGCTCGGCGCGGCTGCGCTCCTCGGGGGAGAGGCCCGTCAGGGTCTGGTCGAGCCAGGCATCCGAGAGCCCCTGCGCCGCGGCGGCGAGATTCCAGGCCGCCGCCTCCACGAGGTTCTTCGGCAGGCCGCGCCCGGCGGCGTAGAGGCGGGCGACGCGGTTCTGCGCGATGGCGTTGCCGCGCGAGGCCGCGTGGAGGAAGTAGCGCGCGGCGCGGCCCTCGTCCTTGGCGATGCCGGTCCCGTTGAACAGCAGGATGGCGAACTCGACTTCGCCGGCGAGGTCGCCGTTGTCGGCCGCCCGGCGGAACAGCTCAGCGGCCCGAGCCGGGTCCTTCGCCACGCCGCGTCCCTGGAGGTAGAGCACGCCGAGGTCGTGCTGGGCCGCGCCGATCTCGCCGCTGGCGGCCTTCTGGAACAGGGTCGCGGCCCTGGCCTGATCGGCCTCGGTCCCGGAACCCAGCAGGATCAGCGCGAGATTGTAGGAGGCGGTGGCGTCGCCCTTGTCGGAGGCTTGTTCGAGCCAGCGCCGACCGGCTTTGAGGTCCTTCGCGCCGCCGCGCCCATCGATGGACATGAGGCCCAGGGACGCCATCGCATGGACATCGCCCTGCGCCGCCGCGAGGCGGTACCACTCCGCGGCCTTCACCGGGTCCTGCCTGATGCCGAGGCCCTGGTTGTAGAGCTCGCCGAGGAGCGTCATCGCCGCCGCGTCCTTGGGGTTGGCGGAAAGCCGCTTCGTCGCCTCGCGAAAGGCGGTGGTGTACTGGCCGCGCTGATAGGCACCGAACGCGACGTCGGTTTCCTTGTTGGTGGTCGGAGGGTTCGTCCCCATCACTCCGGGGGTGTAGGGGGTCGGCAACTCCTTGAGGGGCGCGGTGAACACCTCTTTCGTCGCCGTCTTCGGCAGGGGCGCCTGGCCGTCGGCCGCCGGGGCGATGGCCGTCGCCGGCCGGGGCGGGTCCACCGGGGCAGCGTCCGTGACCGAGGTGCCCGCGAGGGAGAGGAGTCCCGCGATCAGACGGCGCGCACCCGTCACGAAGCCGTCTCCGCCGCCGTGACCATGGCCTGGATCGCCGCCACGTCGGCGCCGTCGCCCATCCACAGGGCGCTTTCGAGGCCCAGGAACTCCGCGCCCGTCGCCACGAGGGCGGCGACCTCGCTCCGGTCGTGGGCCACGGCGATGCACGGCGTCTCGAAGATTTCCGTCCACCACGTCGCCCGGTCGAGGACCGTGGCGGCTTCCGGCGCGATCCCGTCGGCGTAAAGCCCGCCGAACATGACGTAGTCGACGCCGGCCTCGCCGGCCTCCATGGCCGCATGCTTCTGCTCATGGCCGCCGGCCCCGAGGATGCGGCCGTCATCGAGGCGCCCGCGCAGCTCGGCGAGGGCCCCGTCCCTAGGCTTGTCGAGATGGACGCCGTCGGCTCCGCCCCGGGCCGAGACGCTGACGAGGTCGCCCGCGAACCCGGTGCAGGCCACCACCACGGCGGCCCCGGTGCTCTGTGCGGCCGGGGCCAGGCGCTTGACGAGGTTGACGAGGCTGCGCTCGTCGGCCGGCGCGAGGCGCAGGATCACGGCGGCGACGTCACCCGCCGCGCACGCCGCGGCGAGGGCCGTCGCCAAGGCGTCGGCGTCCCCGGCCTCGACCCGGTGCGGGGTGAGCAGGGCGAGTCGGGTGCGCGCGTTGGACATGGGGTTCCTTGCGAAAGACCCGGGCGCTCAGCGCGCCGCGCCGATCTTCGGATCGAGGGAGCCGTTGGCGTAGCGCTTGGCCATGCTGGCTACCGAGACCGGGCGAATCTTCGAGCCCTGGCCGGCGGTGCCGAACTCCTCGAAGCGCTGGCGACAGAGCTTGGTCATCGCCTCCATGGCGGGCTTGAGGTACTTGCGCGGATCGAACTCGGCCTTGTTCTCGGCCAGGATCTTCCGGATCTGCCCGGTCATCGCCATGCGGTTGTCGGTATCGATGTTGATCTTGCGCACACCGTGCTTGATGCCGCGCTGGATCTCCTCCACCGGCACGCCCCAGGTCGGCTTCATCTGCCCGCCGTACTGGTTGATGATGTCCTGGAGATCCTGCGGCACCGACGAGGAGCCGTGCATCACGAGGTGGGTCGTGGGCAGGCGGCGGTGGATCTCCTCGATGACGTTCATGGCGAGCACCTCGCCATCGGGCTTCCGGGTGAACTTGTAGGCGCCGTGGCTCGTGCCCATGGCGACGGCCAGCGCATCGACCTTGGTGGCCTCGACGAACTTCACCGCCTCGTCGGGGTCGGTCAGGAGCTGGTCGTGGGAGAGCACGCCCTCGGCGCCGTGGCCGTCCTCGGCCTCGCCCTCGCCGCTCTCCAGGGAGCCGAGTACGCCGAGCTCGCCCTCCACCGAGACGCCGGCCCAGTGGGCCATCTTCGTCACGTTGCGGGTAATCTCGACGTTGTAGGCATAGTCGGCCGGGGTCTTGCCGTCGGCCTTGAGGGACCCGTCCATCATCACCGAGGTGAAGCCGTACTGGATCGCCGTGGCGCAGGTGGCCTCGTCGCTGCCGTGGTCGAGGTGCATGCAGACGGGGATGTGGGGGTAGACCTCCACGAGGCCGTCGATGAGCTTGGCGAGGACGATGTCGTTGGCGTAGGCGCGCGCGCCCTTGCTCGCCTGGAGGATCACTGGCGAATCGGTGGCGTCGGCCGCCGCCATGATGGCGAGCCCCTGCTCCATGTTGTTCAGGTTGAACGCCGGCACGCCGTACTCGTGCTCTGCGGCGTGATCGAGGAGCTGCCTCAGGGTGATGCGGGCCATGGGTTTCTCCTCGATTTCAACCGCCGCCGGGGCAGGTCACGCAAACGCGCCGGGTTGGCGCAGTCCTTCGAAAGTTGTCAGTCTTCTCAAGCCAGAACGAACCGACTGCAATTGCGATCCGCATTGGGCGCCCGCGTCGCGGCCGTTCCCCCCCGGATAACGGCTGTCGGGCCGGGTACGATCGCCGAAAGCCGAGCCTCGCCCCCCGCCTCAGACCTTGGCGCGCAGGGCCTCGACGCCCGGCAGTGCCTTGCCTTCGAGCCATTCGAGGAAGGCGCCGCCGGCGGTGGAGACGTACGAGAACGTCTCGCCGACGCCCGCATGGTTGAGGGCCGCGACGGTGTCGCCGCCGCCGGCCACGGAGACCAGCGTTCCGGCCGTCGTCCGCTCCGCCGCGTGCTGCGCCGCCGCCACGGTGGCGGCATCGAAGGGCGTGAGCTCGAAGGCGCCGAGCGGTCCGTTCCACACCAGGGTCGCGGCCGTGTCGATGGCCGCGTTGATCTCGGCCACGGTGGCGGGGCCGGCATCGAGGATCATGCCGGTGTCGGGCACGGAATCGACGGAGACGGTCTCGTGGGCCGCGTCGGCCTTGAACTCGGACGCCACGACGGCATCCACCGGCAGGATGATGCGGCACTTGGCGGCCTTCGCGGCCTCGACGATGCGAAGGGCCGTCTCGGCCAGGTCCTTCTCGCAGAGGGACTTTCCGACGCCGAACCCCTGCGCGTGCAGGAAGGTGTTGGCCATGCCGCCGCCGATGACGAGCATGTCGACCTTGGCGACGAGATTCTGGAGCAGGTCGATCTTGGACGAGACCTTGGCGCCGCCCACCAGGGCGATGACCGGGCGCGTCGGCGCCTCGAGACCCTTGGTCAGGGCGTCGAGTTCCGCCTGCATCAGGCGTCCGGCATAGGCCGGAAGCACGTGGGCGAGGCCCTCCGTCGAGGCGTGCGCGCGGTGCGCGGCCGAGAACGCCTCGTTGACGTAGAGATCGCCGTTGGCCGCGAGTTCGGCGGTGAAGGCCGGGTCGTTCTTTTCCTCACCGGCATGGAAGCGGGTGTTCTCGAGGAGGAGCACGTCGCCGTCCTCGAGCGCCGCGACGGCGGCGGCGGCGGCGGGGCCGACGCAATCCTCGGCGAAAGCCACCGGGCGGCCGAGATGCTCGGCGATGGTGGCGACGACGGACTTCAGGGATTCGCTCGCCACCGGCTTGCCCTTGGGCCGGCCGAAATGCGCCAGCAGCACCACGCGTCCACCCTTGCCGGCGATCTCGCGGATCGTCGGGACGATGCGCGCGATGCGGGTCGCGTCGGTGACGCGGCCGGCTTCCATGGGCACGTTGACGTCCACGCGCAGGAGCACGCGCCTGCCGTTGAGGGCGCCGGCATCGTCGAGGGTACGGAAAGCGGTCATCGGGGCCTGGGCGTCTCGGGGCAGGTCTGGCGGATCAGCGCTGCGGGATCAGCGCGTCGAGGTGGAAGCGCTGGGCGGCGATGGTGAGCGCCACCGTCAGCACGGCGGTGATGATCGCCGTGAGCACCAAGGCGCCGGAGCCGGGCAGGCCACGGGTGCGGTCGGCGATGGCGCGGACTTCGCTGCGCAGGGCCGCCAAGTCGGTCTGGCGCGCGGCCTCGTTCATGCGGGACGCGGCGCCCTCGATCTTCTCCTCGACGCGGGAGAGCAGGGCCTCGGAGCGGGCGTACTTGTCCTCGATGCGCGCGCACTTGTCCTCGATGCGGGCGAGCTGATCGCCGCCCGGCGCCGAGGCCTGCGCGGGCAGGGACCCGGCCTTGCCGACGACCACGGGTGCGGTCGCCTGCGCCGGAGCCGGCGGGTTTGCCGGCTCCGGCGCCGCGGGCGTGCCTGGAATGAAGTCGCGTCCGGTGGGGGAGGTCTCTGTCATCTCAGGCACACCAGTGTCTTCGTGGAGAGTGGATGTCCGTCAGGCGGAACGGATCAGAGTAGCTTGCCCATGGCGACGGCGGTGTCGGCCATGCGGTTGGAGAAGCCCCACTCGTTGTCGTACCAGGCGAGGATGCGGACGAACGTGCCGTCCATCACCTTGGTCTGGTCGAGGTGGAAAGTGGACGAGTGCGGGTCATGGTTGAAATCGATGGAGACGTTGGGCTGGTCCGTGTAGGCGAGCACGCCCTTGAGCGGCCCGTCGGCGGCCGCCCGGATGGCGCCGTTGATCTCGTCCACGCTGGTGGCGCGCTTGGCGGTGAACACGAGGTCCACGGCCGAGACGTTGGGGGTCGGCACGCGGATCGAGGTGCCGTCGAGCTTGCCCTTCAGCTCCGGCAGCACGAGGCCCACGGCCTTGGCCGCACCCGTGGAGGTCGGGATCATCGACAGGGCCGCGGCACGGGCCCGGTAGAGGTCCTTGTGCATCTGGTCGAGGGACGGCTGGTCGTTGGTGTAAGAGTGGATCGTGGTCATGAAGCCGCGCTCGATCCCGATGAGATCGTTGAGCACCTTGGCGACCGGCACGAGGCAGTTCGTGGTGCACGAGGCGTTGGAGATCACGAGGTGTTCGGCGGTGAGCGCCTGGTGGTTGATGCCGTAGACCACGGTGAGGTCGGCGCCGTCGGCCGGTGCCGAGACGATCACGCGCTTGGCGCCGGCGTCGAGGTGGGCCTTGGCCTTGTCCTTCGAGGTGAAGATGCCGGTGCATTCCAGGGCGATGTCGACGCCGAGTTCGCGGTGCGGCAGCTCCGCCGGGTTGCGCACGGCCGTGACCCGGATGCGGCTTCCGTCGACGACGATGAACTCGCCGTCCACCTCGACCTTGGCGTTGAAGCGGCCATGGATCGAATCGAAGCGCAGGAGGTGGGCGTTGGTCTCGACGGGGCCGAGATCGTTGATGGCCACCACCTCGATGTCCTTGCGGCCGGACTCGTGGATGGCGCGCAGGATGTTGCGGCCGATACGTCCGAACCCGTTGATGGCTACCTTCACCGACACGGCGTGAACCCTTCCGTTAAACGGGGGCCGCCCCTGCGGCACCCTCCAGCATGGAGATCGAAGCGGTGAGCCTCGATTGATCGCCCGCTCTGTCCCAATCCAGATTGAACGCGCGATGAATTGCGGTCGCCATCCGGCCATTCGGGATCGTCCGGGGACCGGTCGATACGCGCGAGGGCCTGGATGGGGCCTGAATGCATCACGGAATGCTGTATCCGGTTTGGCGAGCGGCCGGTCTCTAGCATGCGGGACTGAGCCGGGCAAAGGTCGCGCCGCACGGACATCCCGTCTCCGCACAGGCGTTCCGCCCGGTTTGTCACCGGTTTCGAACGGGCCGGCGCCTGGGCTCGGCAACGCACGTCATGGTATCGAGACGGGTCCGCGCCGGCACGGACCCATTGGGGGAGACGCTTTTCGTGAGTGAGGCCATCGACGACGCCCTGTCGCGGCTCGACACGGCCCTGACGCGCCTCGAGGCAGCGGTCGGGCAGCGTTTCGAAGCCGAACGCGATCCGAGCGACCTCGAGACGGAACTCGCCATCATGGGCGAGGACCGGGCGCGTCTGGCCGCCGAACTCGATGCCGCCAGTGCCCGCCTCGCGGCGGTGGAGGCGGCCTCCGACGATGTCGGCCGCCGCCTCGGCCGGGCCATCGCCGCCGTCGAGGGCGTGCTCGCCCCCTCCACGCCGTTGCGCTAGCCCCATAGCCCGATGCCCCAGATCAACGTCACCATCGACGGCAAGAACTACCGGATGGCCTGCGCGGAAGGCGAGGAGCTGCACCTCACCGCCCTCGCCACGGAACTCGCCGGACGGATCGCGGAACTTCGGACGTCCTTCGGCGAGATCGGCGACATGCGCCTTCATGTCATGGCCGCCCTGCTCCAGGCCGACGAACTCGACGAGACCCGGCGCCGGCTGTCCGCCCTGGAGACCGAGACCGCAACCCTGCGCGAACGGGTCGATGCGGCCGATGCGACCCGCGCTGCGGAGGAATCCCGTCTCGCCGCGGGCCTCGGCCGCTGCGCCGAGCGGATCGAGCGGCTGACGAAGATGCTTTCTTCTGGCTAGCGACGAAGCCCCTCTGGCGCGGGCCATGAGCCGACGCTACATACGTCTGGCGGGGCTGCCGCGTTCGTCAGGAGAACTTTCCCCGGGGCCTTATCGACTCCCCAGGGAGCTGTCCCTGGCCCTGTCCCTGGACTCGGCCAACACGGCGCCCACCTACACTGTAGGTTTCCCGGGATCGACACTCCAACGGCTCATGTGGCTCCGCACTCGCACTCCACCGCTTCCCTGAAAGCGTCCCTCCGCCAAGCCGCCCTCGGGCGGCGCGATGCCCTCGATCCCGAGGCGCGACGGGCGGGTGCGCTCGCCATCGCCGAGGCGGTGATGGATATCGCGGCCCTCGCCGAGGCGCCCGTCGTCGGTGCCTTTTGGCCGATCCGCAGCGAGGTCGATCCCCGGCCCCTCATCGAGGGCCTGTTCGCCCGCGGCCAGCGCGTGGCCCTGCCGAAGGTGACGCCGGACGGCCTCGTGTTCCGTGAGTGGCGTGCGGGCGAGGCCCTGGTCCGCGGCGGCTTCGGCCTGAGCGAGCCCGACGACACCCTGCCGCCCCTCGACCCCACCGCCCTCATCGTGCCGCTTGCCGCCTACGATACGCGCGGCCACCGCATCGGCTACGGACGCGGCTACTACGATCAGGCCATCGCGCGTCTCTCGCAGAACGGGCCGGTGCTGACCATCGGTGTCGCCTTCTCGGTCCAAGCCGTGGTCGAGGTCCCGGCCGAGGCCCACGACCAGCCCCTCGACCATCTCATCACCGAAGCGGGCCCGGTCCCGCTGACACGAGCCTGACGAACCCGCGATGCGTCTTCTCTTCCTCGGCGACGTGGTCGGCCGGCCCGGCCGCCACGTGATCACGGACCGTCTGCCGAAACTCCGGGAGCGCTGGCGCCTCGATTGCGTGGTGATCAACGGCGAGAATGCCGCCGGGGGCTTCGGCCTCACGGAAGCCATCTGCGACGAACTCCTGCAGGCCGGCGCCGATGCCGTGACGCTCGGCAACCACTCCTTCGACCAGCGCGAGGCCCTGGTCTTCATCGCCCGGCAGTCGCGACTCGTGCGCCCGGCGAACTACCCGCCCGGCACGCCGGGACGCGGCGCCACCGTGGTCGAGACGGCCAAGGGCGCCCGCGTCCTCGTCCTCAACGTCATGGGGCGCATCTACATGGATGCCCTCGACGACCCGTTTGCGGCGGCGGAGCGCGAATTGACGGCGTGTCCCCTCGGCGAGGTCGCCGATGCCGTCATCGTCGACGTCCATGCCGAGGCGACGAGCGAGAAGCAGGCCTTCGGCTACTTCCTCGACGGCCGTGCCAGCCTCGTGGTCGGCACCCACACCCACACGCCGACGGCTGATCACCGCATCCTGCCCGGCGGCACCGCGTATCTCTCCGATGCCGGCATGTGCGGCGACTACGATTCGATCCTCGGCATGCAGAAGGACGAGCCCTTGCGCCGCTTCCTCCAGAAGACGCCCGGCGCCCGCCTTGAAGCCGCCCACGGAGAGGGGACCCTGTGCGGGATCGCCGTCGAGACCGATGACCGCACCGGACTCGCCACCGGGGTCTGGCCCGTGCGCCTCGGGCCGCAGCTGGAGGAAACCTGGCCGCGCGGGTGGGATTAGCCCCGCTTCCGCGGCGATGAGCGCGGAGGCGGCTTGATCGAGGGCGAGGCTGCGGCCAATGTGCGGCCAAGTTCGCCCCGGTGACCGCTCGGTGGAGCGGGTCGTTCAGCCCTTGCATCGAGAGTGTCCGAGCCGATGGCGATCCCTCCCGCGACCATGACGCTCGCCCGGCCCGGCATCTACCTCGTGCGGATGCTGGTGTTCCTCATCCTCGTCGGCTTCCTCGCCTTCGTGCTGTTCCGGCAGATCACCCCGGCCTTCCTCGCCAATCCGGGCCTGAACGGCCTGATCCTCGGCGTGCTCCTCATCGCCGTCCTGCTCGCCTTCGGGCAGGTGTTCCGGCTCTATCGCGAAGTCGGCTACGTCAACGCCGTGGCGGCCGGCGAGACGCCCGCGAAAACGCCGTCCCTGATGGCGCCCCTGGCCCCGGCCCTCGCCGCCCGGCGGGAGGGAATCACGCTTCCGGGCACCCGCGCCTTCCTCGACACCGTGGCGGCCCGCCTCGACGAGGGCCGCGAGATCCTGCGCTACGTCGCCGGCCTCCTCATCCTCCTCGGCCTCCTCGGCACGTTCTGGGGCCTCATCGATACGCTGAGCGCCGTCGGTTCGGTCATCAAGACCATGCGCGGCGGCGGCGAGGCGGCGGCGATGTTCGACGAGCTCAAGAACGGGCTGGCCGTGCCGCTTTCAGGCATCGGTCTGGCTTTCTCCGCCTCCCTGTTCGGCCTCGCCAGTTCGCTGGTCACCGGCTTCCTCGACCTTCAGGCCGGGCAGGCCCATGCCCGCTTCCACAACGAACTCGAGGACTGGCTCATGTCCGGCGAGACCGTCGCGGCGGCCCCGGCGAGGGTCCAGGAGCCGGCCTCCGCCCGCGACTTGCAGGAGGCCGTGGACCGCCTCACCGCCGTGGTGGCCGAAGGCGCCAACGGCCGGGTCGCGACGCAGGCGATGACCAACCTCGCGGAGGGCATTCAGGGGCTCGTCCAGCACATGCGGGCGGAGCAGCAGATGATCCGCGACTGGGTCGAGGCCCAGGCCAAGCGCGAGGGCGAACTGAAGCAGGTGCTCGACCGCCTCGGGCGCGAGCGCACCTGAGATGGCCTCGCTCCGCGCCCGGCGCGACCGCTCCCTCAACGTCTGGCCGGGCTACGTCGACGCCCTCGCCACCCTGTTGCTGGCCGTCGTCTTTCTGCTGACCATCTTCGTCGTCGGTCAGTTCTTCCTGTCGCAGGAGATCACCGGCCGCGATTCGGTGCTGACCCGTCTCAACCGCCAGATCGCCGACCTCACGGACCTCCTTGCCCTGGAGCGCTCGACCCGCAAGGCGCAGGAGGCCAGCGCCTCGTCCCTGCGCAACACCCTGCTCGGCGCCGAGGCCGTGCGCGACCGCTTCCGACTTCAGGCCGAATCGGGTCAGGGCGCCACCGCCAAGCAGGGCGAGATCGACCGCCAGCTCGCCGCCGAGCGGGCGGGCTCGGCCCGCGCCGCTACCCAGATCGACCTCCTGAACGAGCAGATCGCGGCCATGCGCCGCCAGCTCGCCGCCCTGGAGGACGCCCTGGCGGCGTCCGAGAATCGCGACAAGGAGAGCCAGGCCCGCATCGCCGACCTCGGCAGCCGCCTCAACGTGGCGCTCGCCCAGAAGGTGCAGGAGCTCGCCCGCTACCGCTCGGACTTCTTCGGCCGCCTGCGCCAGATCCTCGGCACGCGCACTGATATCCGCGTAGTCGGCGACCGCTTCGTCCTGCAATCCGAGGTGCTGTTCCCGGCGGGCTCCGCCAGCCTGAAACCGGAGGCAGGGCCGGAGCTCGACCGCATCGCGGGGGCGATCCTCGACCTATCGCGGCAGATCCCCGCCGACATTCCGTGGGTGCTGCGGATCGACGGACACACGGATGCCCGGCCCATCGCGAGCGCGCAGTTCCCGTCGAACTGGTCCCTCTCGGCGGCCCGCGCCATCGCGGTGGTGCAGGCGATGGCGGCCAAGGGCGTCCCGCCCCAGCACCTTCTCGCGGGCGCCTTCGGCGAGTTCCAGCCCCTCGATTCGGGAACGACGGACGAGGCCTACGGCCGCAACCGCCGGATCGAGATGAAACTCACGGAACGGTAGATTTCCGGGCTCACCCGGCCATCACGTCCGGATAGGCGAAGAGCCCGGGTACGCCGCCGGTCATGACGAACAGCACGTTCGAACCGGCCGGATATCGCCCGGCGCGCACGTCGTGGAGCAGGCCCGCGAACGCCTTGCCGCTGTAGACCGGATCGAGGAGCAACCCCTCCGTCCGGGCCAGGAGGCGCACGGCCGCCAGCATGCCGGCGGTGGGGATGCCGTAGCCGGGCCCGCGATGCGCAGCGTCGATGACGATATCGTCGGCCGTCAGCGATGTGCCGGGTGCGAGGAGCGCCAGGGTCGCGTTGGCCTTGTCCAGGGTGATCGCTCCAGCTTGCGCTCCGGTTTCCAGCACCGCGTAGGACCTGGCGAGGCGCGGGTCGCGTCCGCTCGCGAGCAGGCCTGCCGCGAGGCCCGCATGGGTGCCGCAGCTGCCGTTGGGGACCACGATCTGCGCCAGATCGAGGCCCATGGAATCGGCTTGAGCGAGAATCTCGCCGGCGCAGGCCGCGTAACCGAGACAGCCGACGGGGCTCGAGCCGCCCGAGGGGAAGACGTAGACGCGCCGTCCCGCTGCGCGGAGTTCGTCGGCGCGCGTCTCGGCCTGGGCGAGGGAATCGGCTCCGGCGGCAAGCTCGTGCACCGTTGCGCCGAATACGTCGTCGAGGAGACGGTTGCCGTTGCGGGCATAGGCCGGGTCGTCGCGCGGCACGCTGCGGGTGAGGAAGAGTTCGCAGGAAAAGCCCGACCGCGCCGCCGCGGCCGCGGTCAGGCGCGCGTGGTTCGACTGGATCGCCCCCACGGTGATCACCGTATCGGCGCCCTCGGCACGGGCGGCCCCGAGGAGGTATTCGAGCTTGCGCAGCTTGTTGCCGCCGAGGCCGAACCGCGCGAGGTCGTCGCGCTTCACGAGCAGCCGCACCCCGTTGAGGCCGTCGCCGAGATGGCGGGCGAGGCCGTCCAGGGGCTCGATGGGGCTCGGCAGGTCGAGGAGCGGCAGGCGGGGAAACCGCGACAGATCCATGGCGGCTCCTACTCGGCCGGCAGCGCTTCGCGGCGCGGCTCGCGGCTGCGCGCGGTGTCCTCGAAGGCGTCGGTGAACTGGAGGGCGGCGAGCTGGGCGTAGAGGGCGCCGCGCGCCAGGAGGGTCTCGTGGGTGCCCGATTCGACGATCTTCCCGCCGTCGAGGACGAGAATGCGGTCGGCGGCCCGGATGGTGGCGAGGCGGTGGGCGATGACGAGGGTGGTGCGCCCGCGCATGAGGGTGTCCAACGCGGTCTGCACGGCGCGCTCGCTCTCGGCGTCGAGGGCCGAGGTCGCCTCGTCGAGGAGGAGGATCGGCGCATCCTTGAGGATGGCGCGCGCGATGGCGACGCGCTGGCGCTGGCCGCCCGACAGGGTGACGCCGCGCTCGCCGACCGCGGTGGCGTAGCCCTGGGGCAGGGCGCGGATGAAGCCGTCCGCATGCGCGAGTTCGGCGGCGCGCTGGACCTGAGCCTCCGTCGCGTCCGGCCGGCCGTAGCGGATGTTCTCGAGCACGGAGCCGGAGAACACCGTCGGGTCCTGGGGTACCAGGGACAGGCGCGTGCGCACGGCGTCCGGGTCCGCTCGGGCGATGTCGATGCCGTCGACGCGGATGGTGCCGCTCTGGGGGTCGTAGAACCGCAGGAGCAGCTGCAGCACCGTGGTCTTGCCCGCGCCGGAGGGGCCGACTAGGGCGACGCGCTCGCCCGGCGCGATGGTGAAGCTGATCCCGTCGAGGGACGGGTGCTCAGGCCGGGTCGGGTAGAGGAAGCGCACGGCCTCGAACGCCACCGCGCCGCGCGGCGGCGTCGGAAGGGCGACGGGATCGGCGGGGGCCCGGATCGCCGGCTCGGCCGCCAGGATCTCGCCGAGGCGCTCGGCGGCGCCGGCGGCCTGCGCCAGTTCGCCGTAGACCTCCGAGAGCTGGCCCAGCGCGCTGGCGCCGAACACGGCGTAGAGCACGAACTGCGAGAGCTGGCCCGCCGTCATGGTGCCGGCGAGCACCCCTTGCGCGCCGTACCACATCACCCCGACGACGCTCGCCGAGATGAGGAAGATGGCGACCCCGGTGAGCAGCGCCCGGGCGCGGATCGAGTCGCGGGCGGCGCCGTAGGCGTTCTCCGAAGCCTCGGCGAAGCGGACGGCTGCGGCGCGGCCCATGCCGAAGGCCTGCATGGTGCGGATCGCGCCCACCGCCTCCGAGGCATAGGCCGAGGCATCGGCCAGCCGGTCCTGGGCCGCGCGCGAGCGCCGGCGGACGCCGCGCCCCGACAGGATCAGCGGAAACACGATGAGGGGGATCGCCACGAGCACGAGGATCGACAGCTTCGGGCTCGTGATCACCATCATGGCGATGGCCCCGGTGAACAGGAACGCGTTGCGCAGCAGGATCGAGATGCTGACGCCGAATACGGCCTTCACCTGGGTGGCGTCGGCGGTGAGGCGCGAGATGATCTCGCCCGACAGGGACCGGTCGAAGAACGCGGGGTCGAGTTCCGTGAGGCGTCGGAACACGGCCGTGCGCAGATCCGCGACCACGCGCTCGCCCAGGGTCACCACGGTGTAGTACCGCGCGGCGCTCGACAGGGCGAGGACGGCGACGACGCCGATGAGGCCGCCGAAATAGGCGTTGATGACGCCCTGGCCCTCGGGCGAGAAGCCGTGGTCGATGACCCGGCGCAGGGCCAGGGGGACCACCAGGGTCGCCAGCGAGGCCATCAGCAGGGACAGGAACGCGGCGAGGATCCGCCCGCGATAGACGGCTGCGAACGGAACCAGGGGGCGTAGGGAGCCCAGCGGCGCCCTGGGTCGTCCCTCGGCGGGCGCCTTCTTCTTCGAGCCGCGTGCCATCATGCCTCGTCGGTGTTGGGGACGTCGTCGTGGACTTGGAATTCCACATCGGCGTGGATTTGGAATTCGACGAACACGCGATTGCCCGAGACGGCGCGCTTGTCCAGCGCCGACGCCTGGGGTATAGGCGCGCCTTCATCCGATTGCGCGTGATCTATGGCCGCGGGCCGCCAGACGAGCCGGTCGGCGTGGCTATTCAAGGATTCGTCATGGCAAAGAGTGCGGCCGACAAGGCCAAGGGTACCGAGCATCCCGACTATCACTTCATCAAGGTCGTGATGACCGATGGGTCCGACTACAGGACCCGGTCGACCTACGGCAAGGAGGGCGACACCCTCAACCTCGACATCGACCCCAACACCCACCCGGCCTGGACCGGTGGCGAGCAGAAGATGCTCGATCGCGGCGGCCGCGTCTCGCGCTTCAATTCGCGCTTCGGCGCCCTGTCCTTCGGCAAGAAGTGACATTCGTTGGCTGACCTGCCCCTCGGGCAGGGGCCATTGTCGATGCGAACGGGCGGTGCCGCGATGGCGCCGCCCGTTCGCGTTTCGGGACGAGGTCCGGATGGGACGGGTGCGGTGCATCGCTTGACAGATGCGGCTCCCGCATGGTCCCAAGCCCCGGGGTTTCTGCCGCGTTCGCGCGGTCCGCAAGGGGTTTCGCGCGTGGGGTTTCGAGCAATGCTGCGGCGCGAAGACCGGATCGCCCGCCGGTCCGGCTTGGCCTTGGCGGCCAGTCTCCTCGCGGCGCTGGTCGCGTCGCCGGCCTCCGCACAGGGCATGGTCCGCAACACCTTCGGCGACTGGCAACTGCGCTGCGAGACGCCCGCCGGCGCCAAGGCCGAGCAATGCGCCCTGGTGCAGTACCTCGCCGCCGAGGACCGGCCCAATCTCACCCTCGTGGTCATCGTGCTGAAGACCGCCGACAACCGCGGCTATCTGCTCCGGGTGGTGGCGCCCCTCGGCGTGCTGCTGCCGTCCGGCCTCGGCCTGAAGATCGACAAGACCGATGTCGGCCGCGCCGGTTTCGTGCGCTGCCTCACCACGGGCTGCGTCGCCGAGGTGGTGATGGACGAGGGACTGATCAAGCAGTTCAACGCCGGCGCCCAGGCGACCTTCATCGTGTTCCAGACGCCGGAGGAGGGGGTCGGCATTCCCCTTTCCATGAAGGGTTTCGGCCAGGGCTTCGAGAGCCTGAAGTAGGAACTCCTCTGGGGATCTGGACAGGACGCGTGGGCCGGGATCGACCGACGCATATCGGGAACGGATCATGTCGAAGCTTGCCGGACAGGTCGCCTTGCGCCTGATGATCGCGTCTTTCCCCGCCGCTGTCGCCCTGAGCGGTGCCCGGGCGGAGGAAGGCAACGCCTTCACCAACCTGTTCAAGTACGGCGGCACCACCGTGCCTCCGTCCCAGGTCGCCCCCCTCGAAGAGGCCTATTGCCCGACGGTGGAGGTGCCCGAGGGCGGCGCCGCCCTGCGGAATCCGCCCGGGGCGACGGCAACCGCCGCCGGTGTCCGGAGTCAGACCACCCTCGGACGCCTCGCCCGCGAATGTACCCGGCTCCAGGACGGATCGATCCGCGTCAAGGTTGGCGTCGAGGGCCACGTGCTCCTCGGTCCGGCCGGCGCGCCGGGCCGGTTCGAGGCGCCCCTGACGATCTCCCTCAAGTCGTCCGGCAAGGTCGTCGCCTCGCGCGTTCGCCGCGTCGCCGTCACCGTGTCGCCGGGCGAGGCGCAGGGCCTGTTCTCCGTCGTCGAGGACGACCTCATGGTCCCGGCCGCCATGACGGGCGATTACGACATCGAGGTGCGCCTCGGCGGTGGGGCACCCCCGCGCGCGCCGGCCAAGCGCAAGCCGCCTGCGCCGGCCGCCACCTCCGAGGCGCCGGTCTCCGTTCCGGCGACGGCCGAATGAGCACGTCCTCGCCGAGGCCCGGACCCTGAGCGCTCGGGACGGCGTCACGCCGCGCGGCGCGTGGGACGGGCGTGCCACGGCCTTCACCCTCGAACCCTACGACGATCCGCTGTTTTCCTGGCGCCTGCGCCTGCCGGCCGGGCCGCGCGGGTGCTGGATCGTGCTCACCTATCGCGAGCACGCGGTCGCCCGTCCGCTCCGGCCCCTGATCCGCCTCGTGCGCGGACCCCGGCGGCATGCGGAGGTCCCCCTGCCCGGTGCTGCCCTGGGGGCGGCGACGTGGCTCGGTTACCTGCCGCCCGACGGCACGGACATCCTCCTCGCCATCGACCCCCGGACGGGCTTCGTCCTCGAAAGGGTGGGTCTGCGCACGCACGGCAGCGTCCTGGCCGAATGTCTCGTCAAGCGGCCGTTGCGGGCCGTGGCGGCCCTGTACAACGCCGCCCGGAGGGACGAGCGCCGGTTCCGGGATATCCTGCGCGGCGCCTGTGCCGTCACGCCCCGGGGACGTTACCGGACCTGGGCGTCATCGCGGCGGCGGATCGAGGCCACGTCCGGCCCGGGGACGGGTCCGCCGATCCACCTCGTCCTCCCGGCTCGACGGGCGGATGGCGCCCGCGTCGCCGAGACCCTGCACAGCCTCGCCGCACAGATCGGGACCGGATGGACCGCGACCGTTGCCTGGCTCGACGGCCACGAGGCGGTGTCGGGCGCCGACCCGCGTGTGACCCACACGGATTGGCGGGGGAGGGGGACCCTGCGCGATCTCACCCCCGACGCGGCCATCCTGGGCGTGCTCATGCCGGGCGAGTGTCTGCGGGCGGATGCGCTCGTGCTCCTGGCGGGCGCGTTGGCCGGCCCAGGCGGCCCTCACATGGTCTACGCCGACGAAGAGATCGCGGGCGCCCATCTGGTCCCGCGCCTGAAACCGGACTGGAGTCCCGACCTCGCCCTGGCCCAGGGCTATCCGGGCTTCACCCTCTATACCGGGGCGCTCCTGGCGCGCCTGCTCGACGTGCCCCTCGGAGATTCCGAAGCCCTCGTGGACCCCGTCGATTGCCGGATCGATCTCGGCCTGTCCGCGGCTGCCGCCGTGGAGGCCCGGCGGGTCGCCCACCTGCCGCGTGTTCTTCTCCGGGTGCCCGAGGCCGACCACACGGGGCGGTACGCCGAGCGCCTGGAGCGGCACCTGCGCGCCTTCGGCTCCCCGGCCCGCACACGCATCGAATCCGGGCTGACCGACCTGCTCTGGCCGCTGCCCGAGCCCGCCCCCCTCGTCACCGTCGTGATCCCGTCGCGGGATCGCCTCGACCTGATCCGCCCCGCCGCCGACGGGGTTCTCAACGGCACCGCCTATCCGGCCATCGAGCTCGTCATCGTCGACAACGGCTCCATCGATCCGGCCGTCCATGCCCATTACGCGCAACTCCGCCGCGACCCGCGCGTCACGATTCTCGACTGGCCGGCGCCGTTCGATTTCTCCGCCATGACCAATGCGGGCGTCGCCTTGGCGCGCGGGCGCGTCGTGGTGCTGCTCAACAACGATGTCGCGATCCTGCGCGAGGACTGGCTCGACGTCATGGTCCGGCAGGCTTGCCGGCCGGAGGTCGGCGCCGTCGGCGCCAAACTGCTCTACGGCGACGGGACGCTCCAGCACGCCGGCGTCGTCGTGGGACTCGGCGGGCGCGCCGGGCATATCCTGCGCCGCCGCCCCGCCGACAGTCCCGGCCACCTCGGACAGATGCGGGTCGCCCACGAGGTCTCGGCCGTCACCGCCGCGTGTCTCGCCGTCGAGAAGCGCAAGTTCGACGCCGTCGGCGGCCTCGATGCCGACGCGTTTCCCATTGATTTCAACGATGTCGATCTGTGCCTTCGCCTCGATGCCGCCGGCTACAGGACCGTCTGGACGCCGCACGCCGTCGTCGCCCATCTCGAATCCACGAGCCGTGGTCCGTCCGTCGGCCCCGCCCGCGCCCGCTTCGAGGCCGAGGCCGACCGCTTCGTCGCGCGCTGGCGCGACACCATCCGGCACGATCCGTACTATCACCCGGCCCTGTCGCTCACGACCTTCGGCGAGGATCTCGAATGACCTCGCGGCCCGCGCGGGAGATTTTTCGCTGATCGACGAGCGCCGAGACGCCCTGCTGTTCATGCACCGAAGCCGCCCCGGCCTGGTCGCGCGCGGACGCGCCGCCGTGGCGATCCTCGCGCGGTATCCCCGGGACGCCCTCGCCATCCTGACGGCGCGGCTCGCGGGCAAGCGCGTCCGCGCCGCGCAAGCCGGGGCGGCCCTGCTCGGCCTCGACCATCACGCCCTGCGGCTGACGGCCGACGACCACCTCGGCGCGGGCCTTCGGTGTGCGTCCGGGCCCGTCGACGGGGGTGTGGATTTCATCGTCCTCACCGCCCCCGGCCACACCCTCACGGCCGGCGCCGTGGAGACGTTCGAGCGGACCTTCGCCGCGCACCCGGACCGCCTCGTCCTCTACGGCGACGCCCTCGACGTCGCGGGAGACGGGATCGTCCCGCTCCTGCGCCCGGCCTTCGATCCCGACTACCTGCGGGCGGTGGACTACATCGGGCCCGTCGTCGCCGTGCGCCGCGCGGCCCTGGAGGCCGTGGGAGGCGCCGCCGATCTCGATCCCGGAGCCCCGGCCCTCGACGCGGTGCTCCGCCTCGCGGCCCGTTCCGGCAACGCGGTCATCGGCCATCTGCCGACCGTTCTGTCCATCGGTCGGGACGGCGGGGATCGTTCCGCCCCGGGTCGGACGGACCGGTCCGCCGCCCCCCGGAACGGGTCGCGAGGCGGAGCACCGCGTCGAGGGCCGGGGCTCCGGGATCGAGATCGGCGGCGCCTCCCACGGCCTCCAGGGCCGCGCGGCGCACG
>NZ_VRUZ01000180.1:0-2243 GCF_008039485.1 Methylobacterium sp. WL69
CGCCGGGGCAGGCACCGGGCCGCGAGGGCCATTCCGGCGCCGGCCCCGAGCCCGAGGGCGGCCGCTCCGCTCACGGAGCGCAGGATCGCGGCCACGGACACGAGGACGACGAGGCCGGCGGCCCACCGATGCCCGCGCCGCAGGAGCACGGCCGCGAGGGGGCCGGCCACCAGCAGGATCGTCAGGACCGGGCGATTGAAGACGAAGTAGGCGACCCGCGTGCCCAGCGCCTTCTGCACCGGCAGGTCAGCGGCGAGGTCGACGACGATGTAGAGCCCGGCCAGACCCAGCATCCAGGCGGCGGCCAGGGCCGTTCCGGGCGGCATCCGTCCGGGGGCCAGGCGTGCCGCGCAGTAGGCCGCCACGAGGGTGGGGCCGAACTCGCCGGCCGTGCGCCAGGACAGGGTGGGGAACGGGCTCCAGGCGATGGAGACGAGGCCCCAGGCGAGGAAGGCGAGGGCGGCGCCCCCCGCCGGCGTGCGCAGGGGCGCCGCGAGTGCGGTCCAGGCCGCGCGCCGGTCCTCCACCAGGGCGGCGGCCAGGAACAGGAGGGCGGCGAGGCCGATGACGGCCGGGCTCGACCGGTTGGCCGCCGCCATCACCAGGGGGAGGGCGGCCAGGACCAGGGCGCCGGCGCCGCGCAGGCGCGCGACGGACGGGGACGTCACGGGGACGACCGCGCGGGAGCGGGGCGCCCTACTGGAGCTGGTGGCCGCGCTTCACCATCTCGGTCCGGACGCGGACCATGACGTATTCCGAGACCTCCTGGGTCCAGCCCTGCATGGCCTGGACGATGCCGTCGAGGACCTGGGGCTGGGTCTCGACGTAGCGCTTGCCGGCCGGGGAGCGGAAGAACGCGGCGATGTCGGCGAGTTCGGCCTCGGTGAGGCGGGTGGCGTAGATGCGCGCGGCCGTGTCGATCATGGCCTGCTTCTGCATCTCCATCTCGGGCTGGAGGCCGACCAGCACCTCGTCGAGATCCTTGCCGAGCTCCGGCCGGGTGACGGCGTTCTGCCGGATCTGCTCGCTGAAGGCCGGGATGATGGAATCGAACGAGCGGGCGATGCCCGAACTCAGCATCACCTCGCGGGCCAGCGCCATGTGCGACGGGGCGAAGGCCGGGGCCTGTGTGTTCGCCGCCGGGGTCGGCACGGCGGGCGTCGGCGCGGAGGACTTGCCCGGGGCCGCCTTCGGCGGGGTCGCCGGCTTCTGCGGGGCCTGGGCCCAGGCGGCCAGGGGAAAGGCGGCCGGGGCGATCGCCAGGACGGCCCCCGCCAGTACGGCGCGCAGGGTCTGAGAGCGGACGATGGGGCGGGACATGGATAAGCGCTCCGGAGGTCTTCTGCGATGCGGTTCGGGCGATGGATCGGGCTTCTGGTCAGACGGCGCCGAGGCAGGTCACGTGCGCGACCCCGTCCCGCGCTTCCGCCAGGATCGCCCCGGTGGCGAGGCCGAGGAACAGGCCGTGCTCGACCACGCCCGGCACCGCCCACAGGGCGGCCGACAGGGCCTCGGGATCGGGGATGCGCTCGAGGTGCGCGTCGAGGATGTGGTGGCCGCCATCGGTGCGCAGGGGCGCGCCGTCCGCGCCGGCGCGCAGGAGAACCGCGCCGGCGCAGCCGGCGGCGGCGACGGCGGCCTCCACGGCGCGGCGGGTGGCGCCGAGGCCGAACGGGTTGACCTCGACGGGCAGCGGAAACGCGCCGAGGGTCTCGACGCCCTTGGCGGCGTCGGCGATCACCACCATGCGGCGGCTGGCGAAGGCGACGATCTTCTCCCGGAGCAGGGCCGCGCCGCCGCCCTTGATCAGGCGCATCTGGCCGTCGATCTCGTCGGCCCCGTCGATGGTGAGATCGAGCTCCGGCATCTCCTCGAGGGTGGCGAGGCGGATGCCGGCGGCCTCCGCCGCCAGCCGCGTCGCCTCCGAGGTCGGCACGCCGACGACGTCGAGGCCGGCCCGGACGCGGGCGCCCAGGAGCTCGACGAAGACGTTGGCGGTGCTGCCGGTGCCGATCCCGAGGCGCATCCCGTCGGTCACGAGGGCGACGGCCCGCTCGGCGGCGGCGCGCCGCAGGTCGGGCCCGCTCACGCCGCGACTCCGGGGGCGACGGGGCGGATCGGAACGGCAGGGCGCATGGCACGGGCTCGGGTTGCGGGCGTCGGCAGGCCCTACCACGGCTGGCAGCGCCGTCAAACGCGGGGCGTTCCGGCGCTTCCGATCAGGGGCGGGGTGTGGGCTGGAG
>NZ_VRUZ01000181.1:0-2182 GCF_008039485.1 Methylobacterium sp. WL69
AGCGCCAGACCCTGATGGATCGCCGCTTGCGCCACCACGCGCAGGCCGCCTAACCTCTCACCCCAGATGGACCAGAGCCTCCGCTCCTGAACACCGCTGAATGTCCCAAATCATCTGACGACGGACAGGCCTGGAGTCGGTAATCGGTGCAGTGAACCGCAAGCTGATCACGATGCGGCGCAAGCACGCCATTACCCTGGAGAACCTCCGCATGGGGGCGCTGAAGGGCGTGATCACCGACTACGACGGCACCGTCCTCATCGACCTGTTCGCTCAGTTCGGTGTGACCCCGAAGGTGGTCGATTTCGCGCTCGGCACGGCCGGGACGGACGTCGGCGCCAAGCTTCGCGAGGTGTCTGGCTACATGGAGGACAGCCTCCAGGGCGACACCATGTCGGGGGTCCACGGCTTCGCTGGCCCCGGGTGGTTCTCGAAGTACATCGGGCACGCCAGCGTCAAGGACGCCTACAAGTTCTACGCCTCGACGCAGGACCCGAACCGTCAGGACGTTCGTCGCGGATTCACCTACCAGAACGTGACGATCGAGGAGTATCGCGGCTCGGCGACCTACCTCAACGCCGACGGCACCACCTCGACCGTTCAGCGCTTCGTCCCCGACGGCGACGTCCGGTTCTTCCCGATCGGGACCGGCGAGACCTTCACCAACTACTGGGCCCCGCCGGACTTCGTCGACGAGGTCAACACGGCCCCTGGCCTCGACGCGCAGGTCTTCGTCGCTCCGCTCGAGCGCATGAAGTTCGGCAAGGGCATGGACATGCACACCGAGTCCAACCCGCTCCCCCTCTGCAAGCGCCCGAACCTGCTGGTTCGTGGCTTCTCCTCGAACTGACGGAGGCCGACATGGCACTGATCAAGGACAAGGGTGCGAAGGACGACACCGCCGTCAGCATGGATTTCGGGCAGGCTCAGTCCGCGCTCGCGACAGGCAAGTACGAGATCGTCCTTCCCGAAGGCGCCGAGGCCGGTCCGGAGATCCACGGTGGCGTCTGGCGCAACGAGCCCGTGGACGCCAAGGCCGAGGATGCGAAGGCCAAGGCCGAGGCGGGCCACAAGGGCAAGTAGGCCGCTCGTGCCCGTGTTCGACGACCTCGACGACGACATGCAGGACGCGCTCGACGACGCCTATGGCGAGCGCGTCCGCGTCGAACCGCGTGGGTCGGCGGGCTGGCGGACCGGTGGGGGCATCGACACCGAGCGACCTGTCCGTGAAATCATCGGGCGCTACCGCAGCAAACCGATGACCTCCGAACTTGAAGGCAACCGCGAGGGATCGCGGTTCCAGTCTATGACCCGCATCGCCGGCAACACGCTGAGCCTACGGGTCTCGCCATTGCAGGCAACGGCACTCGGATACTCGCTCGCAGCCAATGACCGCGTCGTGTTGCTCGACCGCATCGACCAGCCCGCGTTCACGGTGGTGCGCGTTGGACCGCGCGACAGCGGCGAGCTGACGATCGAACTCACCGCAGAGGCATCCGCATGAGCCTCGTCGCCTATGCCATTCGGACGTGCCTCGGCGCCGCCCTTGTCGGCCGCACCCTGGCCGGCGACCGCGTCTACGACTCGGCGGTCCAGCCGATCGAAGAGATGATCCGGAAGGAGCCGCAGCCCTTCCTCGTGATCTCCACCGACGATGAAGAGATCAAGCCCACGGGGTGGGCGCTGCTCGATGCCGACCGCGAGATCAACTTCGTGGTCGAGATCGCCATCGGTGGCATGACCCGCATCGACCTGCCCGAGGCCGAAGGCGGCGGCGCTGCGCTGCGCCTCGACATTCCGCACACCGACGAAGGCCTCGAGACCACGCTCAACATGGTCGGCCGGCAGATCCAGCGCGAGATCCTGGTCGGCGGCGTGTGGTCGGACCTGCTGCGCGACATCGCCTTCGGCTTGAAGAAGCTCACCGTCCGCCGCGGCGCCAACGCCGAGCAGGGCACCCGCTTTGCCGCCCGGCAGTACGTGTTCACCGCCGACACCATCGCTGAGCCGGACTTCGGCGCCGAGCCCGAGGGCATCTGGACCCGCATTCTCGACTGTCCGACGTCAGCACCTGTGGGACAGAATGAGGGTCTTCACGAACGGAGGATGGCTGGTTCATCGTAGCCCCTGAGGAGCGAAGATGAAGCAGACATCCGGACCGGCCAAGAAGCCGGCAGAAGCG
>NZ_VRUZ01000182.1:0-2151 GCF_008039485.1 Methylobacterium sp. WL69
ATGGCGGCGGGCAAGGGGGCCGGCAAGGGCGCCGGAAGCGGGGGCGCGGCGTCGGGCGCCTGCATCGGCCCGGCGGACATGACGTCGAGGGCGTCGATGAGGTCGTCGTCGCTGCCCGTCGGCTCCGTGCCGGTGTTCTCAAGCTCGCCCAGGATCGCCTTGAGCCGGTCCAGGGTGACGAGGATCAGGCTCACGGCGGGGCCGGTCACCGGCATGCCGTCGCGGAACTGGCCCATGAGGGTCTCGGCGGCGTGCGCCAGGGCTTCGAGGCGCGGCAGGCCGAGGAACCCGCAGGTGCCCTTGATGGTATGGACGAGGCGGAAGATGTTCCGGAGGATCGTCTGGTTGTTCGGGTCCTGCTCGAACCGCACGAGCTCGGCATCGACGGTGTCGAGATGCTCGGCGCTCTCGGTCAGGAACTCACGCAACAAGTCGTCCATGAGAGGCACTCGGTCCAGATACGCACTACGGTCTGTGCAGTCGGACCTTGCGGCTAAATGGGTTAGTGAAGAGTTTCCCCTGGCGTGACGCTTGAACGAATGGGGGCAGTATTTGTTATTGTGCCGCTGAGGGCGTCACTATGGTTAATCGACTTTTCCGCCGCCGGATTGTGCCGGTCCCGGGATGACGCGATTCCGTCGCGCCCGGCGGGCGCGATCGGGGTTTCCCGGGACGCGGCGGACCCGTCCCCGCCGAGCGGATCAGGCCAGGGCGGTATCCGGCGGCTCGTCGTCGGCCGGGGGAACGTCGTGCGGCGCCGCCACGGGCGACGGCGCGGCCTCGGGCGTCGGCACCGCCCCGATGGTCACCCTGTCGCCGGTGATGGCGAAGGTGACGTCCATCTCGGCCGCCCGCGCCACGAGGCCGGCATAGAACGGCAGGATCGCGTGGGCGTCGACGGTGCCGCCCTCCGGCGTGCCGGCCATGAGCGCCTCGACATGGGGCGGGATGCGCGCGTGCGAGCCCTTGGCGGTGATGACGATGGTCGGCGCCTCGCCGTCGCCCTTCACGGTGACGTCGATGAGGCCGCCGCGGGGGATGGCGCTCTGGGCGATCACCACGAGGTTGAGGATGAGCTTGACCTTGTTCTTCGGGTACAGCGCCTGGGGGGCGCTCCAGGCGAGCTGGGTCTTGTCGTCCGTGAACATGCCGCGCGAGACCTTCTCGGCGTCGGCGAGGTCGATGGAGGCCCCGGCCGAGCCCGCCGCCCCGAAGGCGATGCGGGCGAACTGGAGCCGGGCCGAGGCCTGGCGCGCGCTCTTGGCGATGAGTTCGAGGGCGAACTCGCGCATGGAGGCGTCGGATTCGTCCTCCAGGACCTCGAGACCGTTCACGATGGCGCCCACCGGGCTGATCACGTCGTGGCAGACCCGGGAGCACAGCAGTGCCGAGAGGTCGAGGGCATCGAGTTGGACGAGGGTCATCTTGCGCTCCGCGCGAGGCACGTATCGGGGGCCGCGGGCGACGGGGCCGGAACCGAATGGCCGGTCGCCACCGGAACCGATAGACGCCGCCCGTTGCTTTGAAAAGGACCAGCACCGGCGGGCGCCGGTTCGGAAAAGGACCAGCACCGGCGGAGCGCCGGTTCGGAAAAGGACCAGCACCGACACGTTGCCGGTCGGAAAAGGATCGGCACCGGCACGTGGCCGGTCGGAAAAGCGCCGGGCGGGGCCGTCCTCCGCCTCGACAACCCGTCCGGACCGGGGCATGACGTTAGGGATCATGTCACTCGACGCGCCGACGCGCGACCGTATCGCGGCAACATTGACGGAGATCGCCTGCCAGGCGGGCGAGATCCTCCGGGGCTATCACGGCGGCGACTGTCCGCACGTGCTCAAGCCCGACGGCTCCCCGGCGAGCCTCGCCGACACGGCCTCCGAAGCCCTGATCCTCGCCGCCCTCAAGCGCCACTGGCCCGACATCCCCGTGGTGGCCGAGGAATCCTCCGCCGACCATCCGCCGGCCGACCTGTTCTTCCTCGTCGATCCCCTCGACGGGACGAAGGACTTTCTCGCCGGCAACCGGGAATACAGCGTCAACATCGGCCTGGTGCAGGGCGACCGCCCCGTGGCGGCGGCCCTGGCCGCGCCCGGCCTGGCGCGGGTCTGGGGCGCGGGCGCCACGGCCTTCGAGGCCGCCATCGTCGACGGC
>NZ_VRUZ01000183.1:0-2127 GCF_008039485.1 Methylobacterium sp. WL69
GGCGCGGGGGGCGTGCGGTAGTGCAGGAGTTCCACGTGCGGGGTCGCCACCCCGGAGGGGCTGAGGGCGATCACATCCACCACCGGATCGGGCAGGCCGTCGAGGGCGGCCTGCTCGGGGCCCGCGTTGAGCCCCCGCGCCGTCAGCCGGAGGCCGAGGTCATCGCGAAAGAATGCCAGACTGGCCTCGATGTCCGTGACCGCGATGGCGGAATGGTCGAGGCCGGCGAACAGGCCGGGGGCCCGCGTCCAGCGCCCGGCGCCGCCTTCGGGAAACGCAATGAGTTCGAGGGGATGCCCGTCGGGGTCGCGGAACTTCCAGGCGGTGACCCCGCCGGACGAGGGCGGCAGGACCTGCGGGCCGCCGCGCGAGATCGGCATGGGCCCGAGCGCTTCCACCCGCGCAAAAGCCCGGTCCATGTCCGAGACCACGATGGCCGCGTGCTGGAACCACGGATCGTTGGCGCCGGCGCCGACGGGATAACGCTGGCCGGGCACGTCGAAGGCCAGGAACTCGATACTCTGCTGCCCGAGCCCCATGCGCAGGCGCCCCCCGCCGGCTTCGGGAAGCCCGAGGGCCTCCAGCATGGCGGCCGGGATGCCCTCGACGGGACCGAGGCGCCGGAAGTCGAGGCCGTCGCGGTAGAACGCCTCCGTCCGGGCGAGGTCCGCCACCGTGCGGCTGATGGCGACGAGGCCGTCGACGCAGGCCCTCAAAGCAGCCGGGCTCCACGCCGGTTGACGTAGATCGCCATCAGCGTCCGGCCTGCGCAGAGGAACAGGCGTGAGCGTTCGCGTCCGCCGAAGGCGAGGTTGGCGACGGGGCCAGGGGTGAGGATCTTGCCGAGCAGGATGCCGGCGGGATCGATGCAATGGACGCCGTCGCCGGCGCTCGACCACAGGTTGCCGTCGGTGTCGCAGCGGAACCCGTCGGCGAAGCCCGGCTCGACCTTATGGAACACCCGCCCGCCGGACAGGCTGCCGCCGGCACCGACCACGAAGACGCGCAGGTGCCGGGTCGGCTCGGCCGCGAATTGCAGGCCGCTCTCGGCGATGTAGAGGCGGCTCTCGTCGGGCGAGAAGCACAGGCCGTTGGGGCCCTCGAAATCGTCGGCCACGATGGTGAGGTGGCCGGTGCCCGGATCGAGGCGGTAGACCCGCGCCGGCAGTTCGGAGACCTGCTTGCCGCCCTCGTAATCGGTCTGGATGCCGTAGGGCGGGTCGGTGAACCAGATCGTCCCGTCGGACTTGCAGACGATGTCGTTGGGCGAGTTCAGGCGCCGTCCCTCGTAGCGATCGGCCAGCACCGTGACGGTGCCGTCGAGTTCGGTCCGGGTGATGCAGCGTCCCCGATGCGAGCACGACAGCAGCCGCCCCGCGCGGTCGCGGGCGTGGCCGTTCTCGAAGCGACTCGGCGAGCGATAGACGCTCACGCCGCCGTGCTCGCTCCAGCGCATGACCCGGTCGTTGGGCAGGTCGCTGAACAGGAGTTCGTCCCGGTCGCCGAACCACACCGGCCCCTCGCACCAGCGGAACCCCTCCGCGAGGGTCTCCAAGGGGGCGTTCGGCAGGATGAAAGCGGCAAAGCGCGGGTCGTGGATCTCGAAGCCGTCCATGGCAGCCCCCTCAGGTGAAGCGTCCGGGCTGGTTCACCGTCGGGGTCACGTCGAGGCCGACCACCATCATGGTGCAGGGCTCGTCGCCGACGGTGCCGGAGAGGTGCCCCTTGCGGCCGTCATGCGGGCGCGTGTTCTGGTCCTCGCCGAACATGACCTCGCCCGGGCCCATCTCGACCCGGTGCCCGTCCATGGTCTCGATGAACCAGCGGCCCGTGAGCACGGCGATCCACTGGGGCTTCGGGTTCTCGTGCCAGTCGCCGACCCAGCCGACGGGGAGCACCGTGAAGGTCACGCCGGATTTCGCCGGGTCCTGCTTGTCGTTCCATTGCGGCGCGACGTCGGGCCCGACGCCCTGGAACCGGAAGTTCGACAGGGTGAAGCGCTCCTGCCGGCTGATCCCGTCCGTGTCCGTGTAGACGTGCCAGTACGGCATGCTTGGCGTGATCTCGGCCATGGGGGGCTCCTTTCAGGGTTGGGTCGGGGCGGCCTGCGGGCCGCTCGCGAGGGGG
>NZ_VRUZ01000184.1:0-2062 GCF_008039485.1 Methylobacterium sp. WL69
GTTTGGTTCTTTTTTTTTTATTTTCGTGGGGGGGGCGGGGGGGGGGCGGAAAACCCCGCCGTTCCGGACCGGCCCATCCGCCCCGCGCGCCGACGCGGGGCCGCCCCGCGCCGGTGCGCGGCTGTCAGCGGACCGGCGCGCGCTTATATCGGTTCCAAACCGCAGCCACCGAGACGCAGAAATCCATGACACCCGATCCCGCGCAAGCGCCGGGCGGCACGCCGCCCGCGCGCCCCGGCCTCGTCGCCACCTATCGCCGCCTGTGGCCCTACCTCTGGCCCTATGGCCGGCCCGACCTGCAGCGGCGGGTGTTCCTCGCGTTCGGCCTGCTGATCGTGGCGAAGTTCGTCACCATGGTGACCCCGTTCACCTTCAAGTGGGCGACGGACGCCCTGGTGGCGATGACCGGCGCCAAGGCCGGCGACGCGATCCCGACGGGACTGCTCGCCGCCCCCATGGTGCTCATCGGACTCTACGGCCTGTCGCGGGTGGCCATGGCCGGGCTGACCCAGGTCCGCGACGGGCTGTTCGCCAAGGTGGCGATGCATGCGGTGCGGCGCCTGGCGCTCCAGACCTTCGAGCACATGCACCGCCTGTCCCTGCGCTTCCACCTCGAGCGCAAGACCGGCGGCCTGACCCGGGTGCTGGAGCGCGGCCGCGGCGGCATCGAGGAGCTGTCGCGATTGATGGTGCTCACCCTGGTGCCGACCATCGTCGAGTTCGTCCTCGTCATCGGCGTGCTCGCCTACGAGTTCGACTGGATCTACTCGGCCGTCGTGTTCCTGATGGTGGCGGCCTATCTCGGCTTCACCTGGAAGGCGACGCAGTGGCGCATCGAGATCCGCCGCCGCATGAACGCCTCCGACACCGACGCCAACACCAAGGCGGTGGATTCGCTGCTCAACTTCGAGACCGTGAAGTATTTCGGCGCCGAGCGCCGTGAAGCCGAGCGCTACGACGCCTCCATGGCCAAGTACGAAAAGGCCTCGACCCAGACCTACGTGTCGCTGGCCGTCCTCAATGCCGGCCAGGCCGTGATCTTCACCATCGGCATGACGGTGGTGATGTGGCTCGCAGCGAGAGACATCATGGCCGGGCGCACCACCATCGGCGGGTTCGTCCTCGTCAACACCATGCTGATCCAGCTGTCGATGCCCCTCAACTTCATGGGCATGATCTACCGCGAGATCAAACAGGCGTTGATCGACATCGACGACATGTTCCTCATCCTCCACCGCAACCCCGAGATCGCCGACCGGCCCGACGCCAGGGCCCTGAAGGCCCAGGGCGGCACCGTGGAGTTCGAGAACGTGCGCTTCGCCTACGATCCGGCCCGGCCGATCCTGCGGGGCGTCTCGTTCACCGTGCCGGCGGGGAAGACGGTGGCCATCGTCGGCCCCTCGGGCGCCGGCAAGTCGACCCTGTCGCGCCTGCTGTTCCGGTTCTACGAGCCGCAGGGCGGGCGCATCCGCGTCGACGGCCAGGACATCGCCGCCGTCACCCAGAGCTCGCTCCGGGCCGCCATCGGCATGGTCCCGCAGGACACGGTGCTGTTCAACGACACCATCGGGTACAACATCCGCTACGGCTGCTGGGATGCGACGGACGCGCAAGTGCGCGAGGCCGCGTCCCTGGCCCAGATCGACCGCTTCGTCTCCGCCCTGCCCGAGGGCTACGACACCCCCGTGGGCGAGCGCGGCCTGAAGCTGTCCGGCGGCGAGAAGCAGCGCGTCGCCATCGCCCGCACCATCCTGAAGGGCCCCCCGATCCTCGTCCTCGACGAGGCGACCTCGGCCCTCGACAGCTTCACCGAACGCGAAATCCAGGACGCCCTCGACAAGGTTTCTCGGGGCCGCACCACCCTCGTCATCGCCCACCGCCTCTCGACGGTGGTCAACGCCGACGAAATTTTGGTGTTGGACAAGGGGGTGATCGTCGAGCGGGGGACGCACCAGGGGTTGCTGGATGCCGGTGGGGTTTATGCGTCGCTGTGGAGCCGGCAGCGGGAGGCTGATGCGGCTTTGGCGGTGTTGCAGGGGGTGGAAGCGAGACGTGTGGGGGT
>NZ_VRUZ01000185.1:0-1908 GCF_008039485.1 Methylobacterium sp. WL69
AGGGTGTCGCGCACGGTTCCGGCGATGGAGTCGGCGTCGAGGCCGGCCTCGCGGTACATGGCGTCGGGGGAATTGTGGTCCTGGTAGGTGTCGGGCAGGGTCAGGGTCCGGACCCGGACGCGGCCGGCGTCGAGGGCGCCCTTCTCGGCCAGGAGATGCAGCACCATGGCGCCGAAGCCGCCCACCGAGCCCTCCTCCAGGGTGATCAGCACCTCGTGGGTCGCGGCGAGGTCGAGGATCATGGCTTCGTCGAGGGGCTTGGCGAAGCGGGCATCGGCCACGGTGACGGCGATGCCCTCGGCCTCGAGGAGGTCGGCGGCCTTGAGGGCCTCCGACAGACGGGTGCCCAGGGACAGCAGCGCCACCCGCGCGCCCTCGGGCCGGCGCACCATGCGGCCCTTGCCGATGGGCAGCGCCTCGCCGCGCTCCGGCAGGTCGACGCCGACGCCCTCGCCGCGCGGGTAGCGGAGCGCAATGGGGCCGCTGTCGTGGGCGTGGGCCGTCGCCACCATGTGGACGAGCTCGGCCTCGTCGGAGGCCGCCATCACGGTCATGTTCGGCAGGCAGCACAGGTACGCCAGATCGAAGGCGCCGGCATGGGTCGCGCCGTCGGCGCCGACGAGGCCGGCCCGGTCCAGGCAGAACCGCACGGGCAGGTTCTGCAGGGCGATGTCGTGCACCACCTGGTCGTAGGCCCGCTGCAGGAAGGTCGAGTAGATCGCCACGAACGGCTTGTAGCCCTCCGTCGCCAGACCGCCCGCGAAGGTCACGGCGTGCTGCTCGGCGATGCCGACGTCGAAGGTCCTGTCGGGATGGGCCTTGCCGAAGAGATCGATGCCGGTGCCGCCGGGCATGGCCGCGGTGATGGCCACCACCTTGGGGTCGGCGTCCGCCGCCTTGATCAGGCTCTCGCCGAACACGCGGGTGTAGGCCGGGGCGTTGGGCTTGGCCTTGGCCTGCACGCCCGAGAGCACGTCGAACTTCACCACCCCGTGGTAGCGGTCGTCGCTGGCCTCGGCCGGGGCGTAGCCCTTGCCCTTGCGGGTGACCACGTGGAGCAGGATCGGGCCCTGCTCGGTGTCGCGGACGTTCTTCAGGATCGGCAGCAGGTGGTCGAGGTTGTGCCCGTCGATGGGGCCGACGTAGTGGAAGCCCATCTCCTCGAACATGGTGCCGCCGCCCACCACCAGGGAGCGGGCGTATTCCTCCGCCGCCGCCGCGCGCTGGTACAGCGCCTTCGGCAGGAGTTTTCCCAGTTGCTTGGCGGTCTCGCGGAGCGACCGGTAGGTGCCGCCGGAGGCGAGGCGCGCGAAGTAGGCCGACATGGCCCCGACGGGGGGCGCGATGGACATGTCGTTGTCGTTGAGGATGACGATGAGGCGCGAGTGCAGGGCGCCGGCGTTGTTCATGGCCTCGTAGGCCATGCCGGCCGACATGGAGCCGTCGCCGATCACCGCGATCATGTTGCGGCGCCGGCCCGCCGGGGCGCCCTTGGCCTTGGCCTCGGCCACGTCGAGGTCGCGGGCCACCGCCATGCCCAGGGCCGCCGAGATCGAGGTGGACGAGTGCGCGGCGCCGAACGGGTCGTAGACGCTCTCCGAGCGCTTGGTGAAGCCCGACAGGCCGCCGGGCTGCCGCAGCGTCCGGATGCGGTCGCGCCGGCCCGTGAGGATCTTGTGCGGATAGGCCTGGTGGCCGACGTCCCAGACGATGCGGTCGTCGGGGGTGTCGAACACGTGATGCAGCGCCACGGTCAACTCGACCACGCCGAGGCCCGAGCCGAGATGCCCGCCGGTGATCGACACCGCCTCGATCATCTCCGCCCGCACGGCCTCCGCCACCGCCGGAAGATCGCTCTCCGGCAACGCGCGCAGGGCGGAGGTCTCGGACAGACCGTCCAGAATCGAG
>NZ_VRUZ01000186.1:0-1870 GCF_008039485.1 Methylobacterium sp. WL69
GGGGCTCAAGAGCCTGCGGGTGGACAACGGACTTGAGTTCGCAGGTCGCATGCTTGACCAGTGGGCCTACCTGAATGGGGTCGAGATCGAATTGGTCGCTCTGCGCCCGCCTCCGGCTCTCCCGACCGGGCAAGCCGACCGACAACGGCAACAGTCGAGTCGTTCAACAACTGCCTTCGAGCGGAGTGCCTGAACGCCCCGTGGTTCCCGTCGCTGGCCGATGCCCGCGAGCGCATCGAGGAATGGAGGTGCCACGACAACGAAGATCGACCCCACACGGCCCTGGGCGGCTTGACGCCCCGAGCCTTCGCCAACCAAGCTGTCACAGCCCGAGAACTTGCATAGGCCGTGGACCACAAACGGGGTCAACTCCAATGCCCGGAACTGGCCCGTCTTCACCGTACCCGCCTCCGGGGTGATGCGGAGAAACGGCACACCGCCCTGTTCAAGCACGTCCTTGCGGCGCAACTGAGCGATCTCACCGACCCAGGCGCCGGAGTAGGCGCAGAGCCACGGGACCCACCGGCGGGCCGCCGCGTGCTCAGGACTGAGGCGCCCACCATGGAGTGCGAGGGCTGCCGCGAGGATCTTCGACGCTTCGGCCTCGGTGAAGTCTCGGTCGCGCAACACCTTCGCTTCAACGACTTTCACCCGGACGTCAGCGCAGGGGTTGATCGAGACTTTCCGCTCGCCTTTGAGCCAGCCGAACAGCGCCTTGGCCGAGGCGAGGTAGACGTCGCGGATGGTCTGGTTGCTGCGCCCCTTCGTCCTGAGCGTGTCGACCCAATCTGAGACGTCGTCCGGGGAGACTCGGACAAGGTCGTCGTGGCCTACGGACGCTTCCAGCGTCGCCAAGGCGGGCCGCCGGCGCTTCTGGGTCGATGCCGCGAGACTCGATTCCTCGGCGTACTTCGCGAACCACTCCTCCAGCGGCAGGACGAGAGCCGCCGGCTTGGTCGGCATCTTCGGAAAGCGCCCGGCCATCGGGTCCGGGCTGAAATCGCCGTCTAGGTGCTTCAGGCTCTGCTCGACGGCCTGAAGGATCGCCTTGGCGATCGCGTACTCCAGTGCGCCGCGCGTCTCAGGGTTTACGAGCAACCCCTTGCGGGCGAGGTGAGCGTCGATCTCGGGCCCGTAGAAGCGTAGGAATTCGGTACGCTGCTTCAGAATGGGATCTGCGATGAAGCGCTCAATGATCTCAGTCGCGAGCAGGTTGAAGACGGGCGAGAACTGGCCCGTTCGGAACTTGGGGACGAGGTCCTCGTAGAACTCGCCCGCGATGGCGTGGACCTCAAGTAAGGTCAGGCTGCGTACGCCTGCCCGCAGGTTCGCCCAGCGTGCCTCGACCAGCGCCGCGTGCGCGGCGTGCAGGCGCTTAGCCTCGCCGACCTCCTACGTTCCGAGGCTGGCCTTCTCCTCGCGCTTGCCGATGAGCGCTAGGAGGTCCTTCGAGACCCGCTTACGGAACCAGTAAACGCCGGTCTTCGGATGGGGCCAGGGACGCGACATAGCGAGAACCACGTGTGTACCACCCGTGTGTACCACCGGACGGCCGCGAAGTCGCTGTTTCCCTTGGGAGCGTCTGAAAATAAAAGCTTTTCAGGCTGATTGGCGGAGAGGGGGGGATTCGAACCCCCGATGCCCTTGCAGGCATGCCGCATTTCGAGTGCGGTGCATTCAACCGCTCTGCCACCTCTCCGCGGGGGCCTCGATGAGACGAGCGCGGCTTAGCATGGGGCGTGGCGGATTCACAAGCCGGCCCCGGGAGAAAAGTGGGCGGCTCACGGTGGGGGGCCGCGCAGGGCGTCGATGTGGGCGCGCAGGGCCGCCGTGAAGCGGCTGGGGTCGTGGCGGGTGCGGATGCGGGTGG
>NZ_VRUZ01000187.1:0-1812 GCF_008039485.1 Methylobacterium sp. WL69
GGGTGGGAACCGGGGACGAACCACGGGCGGGATCGACCGGGATCAACCGGCCGGTGGCGAAGGCGGCCGCGTTGACGAGGCCCATGGCGACGAACCCGGCCGCGAGGGCGGCGAACATGCCCGAGAGGCCGAACCCGAGCGCCGCCGCGAGCCGGGCGCCGCCGAGCGCCACCCCCATCCGAAGCAGGCTGGCGGCGAGGGGCCAGCCGACGCGGCCGGCGCCCTGGGCGGCGAAGTAGAGGGCCAGCCCGAAGCCGAAGAACCCGTAGAACGGACCGACGACGCGCAGGTAGAGGGAGCCGGTGGCGAGCATCGCCGGGTCGTCCCCGAACAGGCCGAGCCACGCGGCGGGGTGCAAGGCGGCGCCGAGCCCGATGATCTCCGTCAGGACGCCCGCCACGACGGCACCGGTCAGCGCGGCCCGGCGGGCGCGGGCATGGTCGCCGGCGCCCAGGGCCGTGCCGACGAGTGCGGCGATGGGCGATCCGAGACCGAACACCAGGGGGACCAGGAGGTATTCGAGGCGCGCGCCGGTCCCGTATCCGGCGACGGCCGCCGGTCCCGCCGCCCCGACGAAGCCGGTGGCGGCGATGACCGTGACGTTCGAAGTCATGCTGGCGATGCCCGAGAGGGCACCGATGCGAAGGATCTCCCGTGACGGCGCCCATGTCGGTGGGGGCAGGCTCCGGCTCGGCCGCAGGACGCCGCGTCTGGACCAGAGGTACGCGGCGAAGACCGCCGAGCCGACGGCGTAGTAGGCCACGAACGCGACGCCGCCGCCGATGATTCCGAGGGCGGGGAGCGGTCCCCATCCGAAGATCAGCGCGGGCGAGAGCGGAATCAGCACGATGGCCCCGACGCAGGTGACGATGGCTGGAAGCGCCATGTTGCCGGTGCCTCGGATCACCGCCGAGAGCGCGTTGAACAGCCAGACGAGGATCGCCCCGCCGAAAACGACGGTCGCGTAGGCGGTCGCGGCCTTAAGCGATCCGCCGGTCCCGCCCATCGCGGCGTAGAGGGACGGCCCCAGGGTCAGGGCGAGGACGCTGGTAACGGCCCCGAGCCCGACGCCGAGGGCCGCCGCATGCCATGCCAGCAGCCCGGCCTCCGCCTGCCGTCCGGCACCGAGGGTACGCGAGACCGCCGACTGGATGCCGCCGCCGATGCCGCCGGCGGAGAGCATCTGGACGAGCATCACCACCGGGAAGACGAGGGCCATGCCGGCCAGGGCATCGGTGCCGAGTCCGGCGACGAAGTACGTCTCGATCAGGCCGATGGAGGTCTGAACCATCATCACGAGGATGTTCGGTGCCGCCATCCTGGCCAGGGTCGGCATGAGCGGCGCATCGAGAAGGCGGCGCGTGCGGACGTCCATGCCGGGGCGTCCGCCATCCGCACGGTCGGCCGCCATCGTCACGACGGCCATCGTTACGACCGCCAACGTCCCGAACGCCATGACGGCGGTGCCACGACCGACGGGGGGACGCCGCGCGGCGGCGGCCCGGCATGGACACGCAACGCCGCGATCTCCGCTTCCAGACGCGCGATGCGCCCGTCGCGGATCTCCCCCCCGGTCACGGAAAGGGCCTCCTCCATCTCCTCGAGCCGATCCCAGAGGCGGCGCCAGCGTGTCGGGGAGAGCAGGTTGCGAACCGTGGATTCGGACATGGCTTTCTTGCCTCTCGGACGTGTTTCCGGATCGCGTGCGCGGGGGGGGCCTCAGGAAGTCCTGAACCAATCGGAGATGTCCCAGTTCAGGCCGACCTTCCTCACGGCGGCCTCCCCGGGGGGCTCGGCCGGAGGGGATGCCGG
>NZ_VRUZ01000189.1:0-1794 GCF_008039485.1 Methylobacterium sp. WL69
GGCTATGGGTCCGTTCGCCCCCGCCCCAAACGTCCCGGAGTTCCCCTTGACCATCGACGCGCTCCTGACCCTGATGGCGGCCCTGCGCGACCCGGAAACGGGTTGCCCGTGGGACGTCGCCCAGACCCATGCCTCCATCGCGCCCTATGCCGTGGAGGAGGCCCACGAGGTGGTGGATGCCATCGAGCGGGACGACGCGGACGATCTGCGCGACGAGCTCGGCGACCTGCTGCTCCAGGTCGTGTTCCATGCCCGCCTGGCGGAGGAGGCGGGGCGCTTCACCTTCGCGGACGTGGTCGCGGCGATCGTCGCCAAGATGATCCGGCGCCACCCGCACGTGTTCGCCGCCGATGGCGGCCCGGTGCCGGCGGGCTCATCCTTGCGCGATCCGGCCGCGGTGGAGCGGCAATGGGCGGCGATCAAGGCGGAGGAGCGGGCGGGGCGGTCCGAGCGCCGGGCAGGTCCCCTGGACGGCATCGCCCGCGCCCTCCCCGCCCTCAGCCGCGCCGAGAAACTCTCGGCCCGGGCGGCGACCTACGGCTTCGACTGGTCGGACCCGGCCGACGTCGTCGCCAAGGTCCGCGAGGAGACCGAGGAGGTCGCCGACGCCATGGCCAACGGCAGCCGGGCGGACATGGACGAGGAGGTCGGGGACCTGCTGTTCTCGGTGGCCAACCTCGCCCGCCATCTCGGGATCAATCCGGAATATTCCTTAAGCCAAGGGAATAAGAAGTTCGAGCGCCGCTTCACCGCCATGGCGGCGCTGATCGCGGCACAGGGGAAGGCCCTGGAGGAAACGCCCCTGGACGCGATGGAATCCGCCTGGGGGACGGTGAAGCGGGCGGAGAAGGAATAGAAAGGAATATTCTATTCTGCGTGCCGGTCCGCGGCACCCTGCCCTCACCCGGCGCGGCGACGCGGCCAGTCGATGACGCCCGTGGCGTAGAGGGCCCACCACACGAAGACCGGCTGAAACGCGAGGCGCGGCCCGTGGTACCACCACGAATCCGGCAGGCCCGCGACGGGGATGCCCTCGAGGGCGTGCTTGATGTTGGCCGGGAACACGCAGACGGCGTAGAGGGCGAGCCCGATGCCGGCCCAGCGCCGGGTCGGCGGCCAGATCAGGCCGGCGACGCCGGCGAGTTCGCAACACCCGGTGAGGATCACCACCAGGCGGGGCGCCGGCACCCAGTCGGGCATGATCGGCAGGAACGCGTCGGGGGCGGCGAGATGCACGATTCCGATAAAGCCGTAGGCCGCCATCAGGGCGAGGCGCAGCCAAAAACGGTGATCGCGCGGAGGATGATCTCGCGAAAGCCTCACGGGTGCATGGCCGCGCGCAGGGCCTCCATGAGCCCCGTCACGCCCGGATGCTCGGCAAACCGCGTCGCGCCGACCGCCCGCACGGGTGCGAGCCCGCGCAGGGAATTGGTCAGGAACACCGCGTCGGCGCCGAGGAATTCTTCGAATGCGAGGGGTTGTTCCTCCGCCGTGAATTCGAGGCTTGGGGCCAAGCCCAAAACCTCGGCGCGGACGATGCCGGCGAGCACGCCTTCCGAGAGCGGCGGGGTGACGAGGCGGGTGCCGAACACGGCGAACAGGTTGCCGGTGCCGGCGCAGGCGACGCGTCCGTGGGTGTTGCGGAACAGGGCCTCGTCGAACCCCGCCGCCCGCGCTTCGGCCGCCGCCAGCACGGCGTCGAGGTAGCCGAGCGTCTTCCAGCGCGCGGCCGGCGAGGTGTCGTTGCGGCGGATGTCCGTGGGATGCAGCGTCAGGGACGCGAAGGGCAGGGCG